>JAMWZF010000006.1:12112-27175 GCA_024304875.1 Paracoccaceae bacterium | reverse complement strand
CCGCCCCGTGGCGCCGGTCGGCGGCTACGTCATGGGCATTCCCGCCAACCTCGCGCCCGAGCGTGTCCCGGCGGCGGTCGAGGCACTCAAGGTCTTCACCTCGCCCGAGGCGCAGAAGCTGTATGTCCAGAACGGCAGCCGGACCAATCCGCGCTACTCGGTCGGCTCCGACCCCGAGGTGCGCCGGACCTCGACGATCTTCGAGGCCGTGGACGGGATGTCCTGGCGGGACGAGCTGCAATTCTGGCCGCGCCCGCCGGTGCCCGAGATCGGCGGCATCTTCCAGATCTGCGGCGAGGAATTCCACGACATGCTGCGGGGCATCGTGACCCCGCGCGAGGCGCTGCGCCGGGCCCAGGCCCGCGCCGACGCCCTGATCGCATCGAACACGACATAAGTGACTTAAGGGAGGAACGACCATGGACCCCAATCGCCTGAAAGGGAAGAACATCCTGATTACCGGGGCCGCCCGGGGGATGGGCGCCGCCAATGCCGAGGCCTTCGCGGCCCAAGGCGCCAACGTCTGCCTCGGCGACCTCGACGGGGCCGAAGCGGAGAAGATGGCGGACAAGATCAACGCCGCCGGCGGCGGCAAGGCGGTCGCGGTCCGGATGGACGTGACCAGCCGCGCGGACAACGCCGCCGCCGTCGCCACCACGGTGGAGGCTTTCGGGTCGATCAACGTCGCCGTCTTCAACGCGGGCCTCAACAAGCCCCGGTTCTTCATGGACATCGACGAGGACAACTGGGACCTCATCATGAACGTGAACACCAAGGCGATGTGGCTCGGCATGCAGGAGGTCGCCCGCCAGATGATCAAGCAGGGCCCGATGGAGGACGCGCCCTACAAGCTGATCAACGTGGGCTCCATCGCCTCGCGCAAGCCGCTGGTGGACGTGACCGTCTACTGCACCTCGAAATACGGCTGCCTCGCCCTCACCGAATGCGGCGCCCTCGGCCTGGCCGAGCACAACATCACCGTCAACGGCTATGCCCCCGGCGTGGTGGTCACACCGCTCTGGGAGCAGCTCGACAAGGACCTCGTCGAGATCGGCTTCAAGGAGCGCGAGGGCCAGGCCTACGACGACATCGTCCGCAACAACCTCGTCATCAAGCGGGTGTCCTACCCCAGGGACATCACCGGGACCGCGTCGTTCCTGGCCTCGGCCGACAGCGACTACATGACCGGCCAGATGATCTCGATCGACGGCGGCTGGGCGACGACCTGAGCTGCTGACCCGCCCCCATTTTCAACCCCTGAAACGGGCCGCCCGCGCGCCCGAAGGAGACCCCCATGTCCCGCGCCCTGATGCCGAACATGCTCACCCCCCAGGACCTCGAGCCCAACTGGGAATGGCGCGACCGCCTTCCCGCCTCGGGCCACATGTCCGTGGACTTCGAACGGCGGATCGACCACGACCGCCTGCGCCGCTACCGCCTCGCCCGGACCCGGCAGAGCCTGCAGAACTCGCAGGCCGGCTCCCTTCTGCTGTTCGACGTGAACAACATCCGCTACGTCAGCGCGACCAAGATCGGCGAATGGGAGCGGGACAAGATGTGCCGCTTCTGCCTGCTGACGGGCGACGATTCCCCTTACGTCTGGGACTTCGGCTCGGCCGCCGTGCACCACCAGCGCCATTCCGACTGGCTGGAGCCCGACCACTGCCTTGCCGGCGTCGTCGGCATGCGGGGCACGATCCCGCCCGAGTTCGGCCTGATGCGCAAGTACGCCAAGATGATCGCCCAGCTGATCAAGGACGCGGGCATGGCGGACATGCCGGTGGGGGTCGACTACGCCGAGACGGCGATGTTCCACGCGCTCCGCGAAGAGGGCATCAATGTCGTCGACGGTCAGCAGATCATGCTGGCGGCGCGCGAGATCAAGAACTGGGACGAGATCCAGCTGCTGACCCAGGCCGCCGCCATGGTCGATGGCGTCTATCACATGATCTACGAGGAGCTGAAACCCGGCGTGCGCGAGAACGACATCGTCGCCCTGAGCAACAAGATGCTCTACGAGATGGGCTCCGACGACGTGGAGGCGATCAACGCCATCTCGGGCGAGCGGTGCAACCCGCATCCGCACAACTTCACCGACCGGCTGATCCGCCCCGGCGACCAGGCCTTCTTCGACATCCTGCAAAGCTACCAGGGCTACCGGACCTGCTACTACCGCACCTTCAACGTGGGCCGCGCGACACCCGCGCAGAACGACGCCTACGTGAAGGCCCGCGAGTGGATCGACGCCTCGATCGCGATGATCAAGCCGGGCGTGACCACCGACAAGGTGGCCGAGGTCTGGCCGACGGCGGAATCGCTCGGCTTCCCGAACGAGGACGCGGCCTTCGGACTGCAGTTCGGCCACGGCCTCGGCCTCGCCCTGCACGAACGGCCCATTATTTCCCGCGCGGTGTCGCTCGAGCACCCGATGGAGATCCAGACCGGCATGGTCTTCGCGCTCGAGACCTACTGCCCCGCGACCGACGGCTACTCCGCCGCGCGGATCGAGGAGGAAGTCGTCGTGACCGAGACGGGCTGCGAAGTGATCTCGCTGTTCCCCGCCGAGGAACTGCCCATCGCGAACCGGTACTGACGATGGCCAATCCCTTCGACCTGACCGGCCGCAAGGCCCTCGTCACCGGCGGCGCGACCGGCATCGGGGAGGGCATCGCCCTCGCCCTTGCCGCCGCCGGGGCGGACGTGGCGCTGACCTACCGCAGCCATGCGCCCGAGGAGACGATTGCCAAGATCGAGGCCCTGGGCCGCAAGGGCGCCGCCGTCCGCGCCGATTTCGCCGGCATGGACGAGGCGGCGGCGGAAGAGGTGGTGAGCTTCGCCGAGGCCGAACTCGGCGGGCTCGACATCCTCGTCAACAACGCCGGGATCATCCACCGCGAGGACAGCACCGGGATGCCGCTGGCGGACTGGCGGCGGGTGCTGTCGGTCAACCTCGACTCGGTCTGGCTGCTCTCGCAGGCGGCGGGCAAGCGGATGGTTAGCAAGGGCGCCGGCAAGATCGTCATCGTCTCGTCCGTCCTCGGCTCCCAGGGGGGCCTGCGCGTCCCGGCCTATGCGTCGTCCAAACACGCCGTCCTCGGCCTGACCAAGGCGCTCTGCAACGAGTGGGCGCCCCACGGCGTCAACGTCAACGCCGTCGCGCCGGGCTACACCGCGACGGACAACACCCAGGCCCTGCGGGACGATCCGGACCGGTCGAAGGCCCTGCTGGAGCGCATCCCCGCCGGCCGCTTCGCCGAGCCTTCGGAAATCGCGGGCGCCGCGGTCTTCCTCGCCTCGGACGCCGCCGCCTACTGCCACGGCAGCTGCGTGACGGTCGACGGCGGCTGGCTCGCACGCTGAAGGAGAGACAGATGGATCAGACATTCGCGGGCAAGACCGCCCTCGTCACCGCCGCCGCCAACGGGATCGGCCGGGCCTCGGCCCTGGCCCTCGCGGCGCGGGGGGCAGAGGTGATCGCGACCGATATCGACGGCGATGGCGTGGGCCGGCTGGCCGAGGCGGCCGAGGGCATCACCGGCCGGAGGCTCGACGTGCTGGACACGGTCGGCGTCGCCGCGCTGGTCGCCGACCACCCGCGCATCGACATCCTCGTCAATTGCGCGGGATGGGTGCACGACGGCACCATCCTCGACTGCGACGACGACGCATGGGACCGGTCCTTCGCCCTGAACGCCAAGGCCATGTTCCGCCTGACCAAGGCGGTGCTGCCGGGGATGCTGGAGGCCGGCTCGGGCTCGATCGTCAACATCGCTTCCATCGTCTCGAGCGAGAAAGGCGCGCCCCGGCGGTTCGCCTACGGCGCGTCCAAGGCGGCGATCATCGGGATGACCAAGTCCATCGCGGCGGACTTCGTGCAGAAGGGCATCCGCTGCAACGCGGTCTGCCCCGGCACCGTGCAGAGCCCCTCGCTGGAAGACCGGCTCCGCGCCACCGGCGACTTCGACGCCGCCCTCTCCGCCTTCAAGGCGCGCCAGCCGATGGGCCGGCTCGGTACGCCGGAGGAGATCGCGGCGATGGTCTGCTACCTGGCAAGCGACGATGCGGGCTTCACCACCGGGCAGGCCTTCGCTGTCGACGGGGGGTGGTCGATCTGATGCGCCTGTCCCGCGCCGCCTCGATCGACGATCTGCGCACCCTCGCGCGGCGCCGGATTCCGCGGTTCGCCTTCGACCTCGTGGATGGCGGCGCGGAATCCGAGCGCAACATGCACCGCAACGTGGCCGCCTTCGAAGAGGTGGAGCTGACGCCGCGCTACATGGTGGATGTGTCGTCCATCGACACCCACGCCACGCTCTTCGGGCACACCTACGACATGCCTTTCGGCATGGCCCCGATCGGCATGCTGAACGCCTTCTGGCCCGGCGCGGACCTGACCCTCGCCCGGCTCTGCAAGCGCCGGAACGTCCCCTACGTGGCCTCCTCCGCGGCCTCCACGACGCTGGAGGACCTCGCCGAGGCGGCGGACGGCAACGGCTGGTTCCAGCTTTACGTCTCGAACGACGAGAGCGTGACCGAAGGGTTGATCGCCCGGGCCGAGGCGGCCGGTTACGAGGTCATGATCGTGACCGCGGACGTCCCCGCCGCGGGCAAGCGCGATCGCGACATCCGCAACCAGCTCTCCGTGCCGTTCCGCTTCACGCCGGAAGTGGTGCTGCACTGCGCCCTGCACCCGCGCTGGGCGCTGGCCAGCCTGCGTCACGGCACGCCCAGCGTCGCCAACTACGCCGACCTGCTGAACGTGGCCACGTCCTACGCCGACGTTCAGAAGACGCTGATCACGCCGGGGTTCACCTGGGAGGGTCTGAAGAGGCTGCGGACCCGATGGCGCGGCAAGCTGCTGGTCAAGGGCATCCTGCACCCCGACGACGCCCTGCGCTGCGCCGAGGTCGGCTGCGACGGCATCGTGGTTTCGAACCATGGCGGCCGACAGGTGGCCTTCGGCCCGCCAACCGCGCAAGTGCTGCCCCGGATCGCCAGCGCCGTGGCCGGCCGCATGGCCGTCATTGTGGACAGCGGCATCCGGCGCGGCGCGGACCTGATGCGCGCCCGCGCCCTCGGCGCCGACTTCGCGCTTGCCGGTCGGGCACTGGCCTTCGGGGTGGGCGCCGGGGGCGCCGAAGGTGCGGAGCGCGCGATGGCGATCCTGGAGCTCGAACTGATCCGCGCGCTCGGGCAACTTGGCACCCCGTCCATTCTGGACGTCGGCCCCGAACATCTCTCGCCTCGTCCAGCAGTTGGTTTTTGTCACCGAAGAGGCGGGTTTGGCGCTGACAAGGCCGAGGACTAATTGGTGAGAGCCCTTATGGCGGCCTCCCACGACGCTACCTTCCGCGCACGGGCGTCAAGCGACATCTCTGGTTCGAACCGGCGCGCGACCCTCCAGGAATCGGCAAAATCGGCCTGGTCCGGGTAGAGATCTATCCCCCGACCCGCGAGCCAGGCCGCACCAAGGGCCGTCGTTTCAAGGATCTCGGGTCTGTCCACCTGCACGTCGAGGATATCGGCGAGGAATTGCATGGCCCAATCCGACGCGCTCAGGCCGCCGTCGACCCGAAGGGTGTTCCGGGCGTCCGGTTGCCAGTCGGACCACATCGCCTTGAGCAGATCGCGGGTCTGGAACCCCACGCTCTCGAGCGCGGCGCGGGCCAGCTCCCGGGGGCCGGTGGCCCGCGTGAGGCCGAAGAGCGCGCCCCGGCACTCGGGCCGCCAGTAGGGGGCGCCCAGCCCGGTGAAGGCCGGGACCAGGACCACGTCCTGGGCGGGATCGGCCTGCGCGGCCAGAACTTGCGCTTCTTCCGCGTCCCGGATCAGCGTCAGGCCGTCGCGAAGCCACTGGACGACGGCGCCGGCGACGAAGATCGACCCCTCCAGCGCATAGGTCGGGCGTCCGCCGAACTGGTAGGCGATGGTCGTCAGAAGCCGGTTCTGCGACCGCACAGGGGTATCGCCCGTGTTGAGAAGGGCAAAGCAGCCGGTCCCGTAGGTCGACTTGACCATGCCGGGCCGAAAGCAGGCCTGCCCGATGGTCGCCGCCTGCTGGTCGCCCGCAACGCCGATGATCGGAATCTCGGCCCCGAACAGATCGGCCCTCGTGGCGCCGAAAGAGGCATCGCTGTCGCGCACTTCGGGAAGCAGCGCCATCGGCACACCCAGCATGTCGCACATGGTCTGCGACCAGCGACCCTTGTGGAGGTCATAGAGCATGGTCCGGCTGGCATTGGTGGCATCGGTCGCATGAACAGCGCCGCCGGTCAGGTTCCAGATGAGCCAGCTGTCGACGGTGCCGAAAGCCAGTTGCCCGGCCTCGGCCCGCGCCCGGGCCCCCTCCACGTTGTCCAGAAGCCAGGCGATCTTGGTGCCGCAGAAATAGGGATCGAGCAGAAGCCCGGTCCGGTCGGTCACCGTCTCTTCATGGCCGGCCTCGCGCAGCCGGGCGCAGATGTCCGACGTGCGGCGATCCTGCCAGACGATGGCGTTGTGGATGGGACGGCCGGTCCGGCGGTCCCAGATCACCGTCGTCTCCCGCTGGTTGGTGATCCCGATGGCAGCGATATCGGCTGGCCGGAGGCTGGCGCCTTCGATGGCGTCGCGGCAGGTCGCCACGGTCGTCGACCAGAGGTCGGCCGGATCGTGCTCGACCCACCCGCTTTGGGGAAAATGCTGCGGGAATTCCTGCTGCGCCTTGGCGACGATCCGCATGGTCGCGTCGAAGACGATGGCACGCGAAGAGGTCGTCCCCTGATCGATGGCGAGAACGTGGGTCATTGCACTGCTGTCTTGGGAAGAAAGAAGAATGCCGGGGCCCGAAGGCCCCGGCACTGTGGCGCTTACTGCCAGGACTGGATGAGCTCGTCGTAGGAGACGGTCATCGGCTCTTCGTCCTCGTTCTCGAGCGCGGGCTTGGGCGAACCCGGCTGCTCCAGCCAGTAGGACGGATCCTGCTCCTCGTTCAGGACCGGGCCAAGATCGCCCTGGACCCCTGCCCGCTCGAGCCGCTCGAGCACCTGCTCCTGCTGCTCGCAGAGGCTGTCGAGCGCTTCCTGCGCGGACTTTGCACCCGAGGAGGCGTCACCGATGTTCTGCCACCACAGCTGCGCCAGGCGCGGGTAGTCGGGGATGTTCGTCCCGGTCGGCGACCACTGGGTCCGGGCCGGCGAGCGGTAGAACTCCACGAGGCCCCCCAGCGCAGGCGCGCGCTCGGTGAAGCTGTCGTGGTTGATGGTGCTCTCGCGGATGAAGGTCAGGCCCGCGTGGGACTTCTCGACGTCCACCGTCATGGAGGTGACGAACTGGGCGTAGAGCCAGGCGGCCTGGGCGCGGTCGACGGGCGTCGATTCCATCAGCGTCCAGGACCCGGCGTCCTGGTAGCCGACCTTCATGCCCTCTTCCCAGTAGACGCCGTGCGGCGAGGGGGCCATCCGCCAGAGCGGCATGCCGTCCTCGTCCAGCACCGCAGCCGCCCCGTCGCCGACCATGTCGGCGGTGAAGGCGGTGTACCAGAACATCTGCTGCGCGACGTTGCCCTGCGCCGGGATCGGCCCGGACTCGGAGAAGGTCATGCCGGCAGCGGCGGGCGGCGCGTAGTTGGTCAGCCACTCGACGTACTTCTCGATCGCATAGACGGCCGCGGGCGAGTTCGTCGCGCCGCCGCGGGCCACGCAGGAGCCGACGGGCTGCGAGTTCTCGTTCACGCGGATGCCCCATTCATCGACCGGCAGGCCGTTGGGTTCGCCCACGTCGCCCATCCCGGCCATCGACATCCAGGCATCGGTGAACCGCCAGCCGAGCGACGGGTCCTTCTTGCCGTAGTCCATGTGGCCGAAGATTTCGCCCTCGATCCCCATGTGGCTGAGGTCGCGGCCGGTGAAGAAGGCGGCGATGTCCTCGTAGGCCGACCAGTTGACCGGAACGCCGAGCGGATAGCCGTACTCGGCCTCGAAATCGGCCATGTTCTTCTCGTCGGTGAACATGTCGTAGCGGAACCAGTAGAGGTTCGCGAACTGCTGGTCGGGCAGCTGGTAGAGCTTGCCGTCGGGCCCGGTGGTGAACTGCAGGCCGATGAAATCGTCGAGGTTCAGGTTCGGGTTGGTGACGGACGCGCCTTCGCCCGCCATCCAGTCGGTCAGGTTGCGGGCCTGCTGGTAGCGCCAGTGGGTGCCGATCAGGTCGCTGTCGTTGATGTAGGCGTCGTAGATGTTCTCGCCGGTCTGCATCTGCGTCTGCAGCTTCTCGACCACGTCGCCTTCGCCGATCAGGTCGTGGGTGACCTGGATGCCGGTGATCGCGCTGAACGCCGGAGCGAGGACGTTGGCCTCGTACTCATGGGTCGTGATCGTCTCCGAGACGACGGTGATCTCCATGCCCTGGAAGGGCTCGGCCGCGTCGATGAACCACTGCATCTCGGCTTCCTGCTCCTCGCGGGTCAGGGCAGAGCGCTCGATCTCCTCGTCGAGGAACGCAAGGGCGGCCTCCATGTCGGCGAACGCGGGCGCTGCCGTCAGGCAGAGCGCGAAGGCCGCGGTGGATGTCAGAAATCGGTTCATGGTGTCCTCCCTATTGAACCATCGTGGGACTGCGGGGCGCCCGGCCCCGCAGCATTGCAGCTACACCCAGCGGAAGACCGCTGCGGCGTAGATCAGGCAGACCGCCAGCGCCCATGGCTGGGGTCCGAGTTCGAGGCCGAGCCAGGCAAGGTTGATGAAGGCCGAGCCCAGAAGCGTGATGAAGAGCCGGTCGCCCCGCGTCGTTTCGATCCTGAGGATCCCGGTCCGGGGCGTTTCGGGAAACTTGATCGCCAGCACCGTGAAGACGATCAGCAGCGCCGCGATCGTCGCGAAGAAGATCGCCGTGGGTGTGGTCCATGCCATCCAGGCCATTGCGTTTCCTCCCTTTTCCGCGCGTCAGACGCGGCCCAGGGCAAAGCCCTTGGCGATGTAGTTGCGGACGAAGTAGATGACGAGCGCGCCCGGCACGATGGTCAGCACCCCGGCGGCGGCGAGCACGCCCCAGTCGAGGCCCGAGGCCGAGACCGTGCGCGTCATCGTGGCGGCGATCGGCTTGGCGTCCACCGAGGTCAGCGTGCGCGACAGCAGCAGTTCCACCCACGAGAACATGAAGCAGAAGAAGGCCGCGACGCCGATGCCGCTGGAAATCAGGGGCATGAAGATCCGCACGAAGAAGCGGCCAAAGGAATAGCCGTCGATATAGGCGGTCTCGTCGATCTCGCGCGGGACGCCGCGCATGAACCCTTCGAGGATCCAGACCGCCAGCGGCACGTTGAACAGGCAGTGCGCCAGCGCCACCGCGATATGCGTGTCGAAGAGCCCGACCGACGAATAGAGCTGGAAGAAGGGCAGCGCGAAGACGGCCGGCGGCGCCATCCGGTTGGTCAGCAGCCAGAAGAACAGGTGCTTGTCGCCCATGAAGTGGTAGCGGCTGAAGGCATAGGCGGCGGGCAGCGCGACGGCGAGGCTGATGATGGTGTTCAGCACCACGTAGATCAGCGAGTTGACGTAGCCCATGTACCAGGACGGATCGGTCAGGATCTTGGTGTAGTTCGCGAAGGTCAGGTCCCGCGGCCAGAGCGAGAAGGTCGACAGGATCTCGGCATTGGTCTTCAGGCTCATGTTCAGCAGCCAGTAGATCGGCAGCAGCAGGAATAGCAGGTAAAGGCCCATGACCACGGCCGATCCGTTCGGCCGGAAACGGCGGGTACGGGCCGAGGTGCGGTCCTGGGTGACCTTGCCGGGGATCGAGGCGGCGCCGGGAGCTGATACGGAGTTGTCGGACATCAGACGCCGTCCCTTTTGTCGAGGTTGGTCATGACGGTGTAGAACACCCACGAGATCAGCAGGATCACGAGGAAGTACATGATCGAGAAGGCGGCCGCGGGTCCGAGGTCGAACTGTCCCAGCGCCATCTTGACGAGGTCGATCGACAGGAAGGTCGTCGCATTGCCGGGACCGCCGCCGGTGACCACGAAGGGTTCGGTGTAGATCATGAAGCTGTCCATGAAGCGCAGCAGGATCGCGATCATCAGGACACCGGCCATCTTGGGCAGCTCGATGTAGCGGAACACCTTCCAGCGGCTCGCCTGGTCGATCTTGGCGGCCTGATAGTAGGCGTCGGGGATCGACTGGAGCCCGGCATAGGCCAGCAGCGCGACAAGCGAAGTCCAGTGCCAGACATCCATGACGATCACCGTCACCCAGGCATGGGCCGAATTCTGCGTGTAATTGTAATCAATCCCAAGGGCCGCAAGCGTATGCCCCAGCAGGCCGATGTCCTGCCGTCCGAAGATCTGCCAGATCGTGCCGACGACGTTCCACGGGATGAGCAGCGGCAGCGACATCAGCACCAGGCAGACCGAGGCCCAGACGCCCTTCTTGGGCATGTTGAGCGCGACGATGATGCCGAGCGGGATCTCGATCGCCAGGATGATCATCGAGAAGACGAGCTGCCGTCCCAGAGCGTTCCACATCCGCTCGGATTCCAGCATGTCCTGGAACCAGATCAGCCCGGCCCAGAAGAACTCGTTGTTCCCGAAGGTGTCCTGGACCGAGTAGTTCACCACCGTCATCAGCGGGATGACCGCCGAGAAGGCGACGAGGACGAGGACCGGAAGGACCAGGAACCACGCCTTCTGATTGACCGTCTTGTTCATCACGCAGCCTCCTCGTCGCGGGACGCCGGCGCGACGCGCCAGTCGTTTTCGTAGACGTTGATGCCCTTGGGATCGAAGGTGATCCGGTCGGCGCCGGCGGGCACCGTCTGGCTCTCGGACAGGATGACGTTGACCGGCTTGCCGCCCACCGAGAGGCGGGCGATCTTGTGGCGGCCCACGTCCTCGACGCGGCGCACCTCTGCCGGGATGCCCTCCCCGCCCGCTGCAAGCCGGACGAACTCGGGCCGGATCCCGATCTGCACCTTGCCGCGCCCGGGCTCGTAGACCGAGCCCAGTTCGACGGACACGTCCCCGACCCGGGCCGTGCTGCCGGCGATCCGGGCGTCGAACAGGTTCATGCCGGGCGAGCCGATGAAGTAGCCGACGAAGGTATGGTCCGGGCGCTCGAAGAGCTCCTGGGGCGTGCCGATCTGCACCACCCGGCCGTCGTACATGACCACCACCTTGTCGGCGAAGGTCAGCGCCTCGGTCTGGTCATGGGTCACGTAGATCATCGTGTGGCCAAAGTCGTGGTGGAGCTGCTTGAGCTGGGTGCGCAGCTCCCACTTCATGTGCGGGTCGATCACCGTCAGCGGCTCGTCGAAGAGCAGCGCGTTGACGTCCTTGCGGACCATGCCGCGGCCGAGGCTGATCTTCTGCTTGGCATCGGCGGTCAGGCCGCGGGCCTTGCGGTTCAGCTGATCCTCCATCCCGATCATGCGGGCGATTTCCTGAACGCGCTCGGCAACATATGCCTCGTCCCGGCCGCGGTTGCGCAGCGGGAAGGCCAGATTGTCGCGCACCGTCATGGTGTCGTAGACGACCGGGAACTGGAACACCTGCGCGATGTTGCGCGCGGCCGTGGGGGCGTGGGTGACATCCTTGTCGTCGAACAGGATGCGGCCCTGGCTGGGATGCAGAAGGCCCGAGATGATGTTCAGAAGGGTGGACTTGCCGCAGCCGGACGAGCCGAGCAGCGCGTAGGCCTCGCCGTCGACCCAGTCGTGATTGAGCTCCTTGAGCGCATAGTCGTCCTCGGAGGCCGGGTTGGGCAGGTAGGAATGGGCAAGGTTGTCGAGGGTGATCTTCGCCATGTCACGCCGCCTCCGCATAGGACGCGGCCGAGACGAGATCGCCGTTCTCCGCGAAGATGTAGGCATGGGCCGGATCGAGATAGACCGTCAGGTCCTGGCCCGGGGACAGGTTCTGCACCCCGTGCACGAGGCCGACCCAGCGCTCGCCATGATGGTCGACGTGGACGAAGGTTTCGGAGCCGGTGATCTCGGTCACCATGAGCCTGGTCCTGAATTCCATCGCGTCGTCGACGTGGCGTGCCAACTCCACATGGTTCGGCCGGAACCCGGCGACGTAGTTGCCGTCGGCAAGCCGCGCGACCGGCCCGCTGGCCGGCGTGGTCTGGGCCTCGCCGAAGGACAGGACGTCGCCCTGTTTCTGCACCTTGAGGAAGTTCATCGGCGGATCCGAGAACACCCGTGCCGTCGTGGCGTCCACCGGCTTGCGGTAGACCTGCGGCGTCGGGCCGAACTGCGTGATGCGCCCCTCCCAGAGGGTGGCCGTGTTGCCGCCCAGCAGAAGCGCCTCCTCCGGTTCGGTGGTCGCATAGACGAAGATCGCGCCGGATTTCTCGAAGATGCGCGGGATCTCCTCGCGCAGCTCCTCGCGCAGCTTGTAGTCGAGGTTCGCCAGCGGCTCGTCCAGCAGGACCAGCCCCGCGTCCTTGACCAGCGCCCGGGCCAGCGCGCAGCGTTGCTGCTGCCCGCCCGACAGCTCGAGCGGCTTGCGGTCCAGCATCGGCGTCAGCTTCATGAGTTCGGCCGTTTCGCGGACGCGGCGGTCGATCTCGGATTTCTGGATGCCGAGCAGCTTCATCGGCGAGGCGATGTTGTCGTAGACGCTCATCGACGGGTAGTTGATGAACTGCTGGTAGACCATCGCGATCCTGCGGTCCTGTACCCGCTGGCCGGTCACATCCTCGCCGTTCCAGAGGATACGGCCCGTGTTCGGCACGTCGAGGCCGGCCATCAGCCGCATCAGCGATGTCTTGCCCGACAGCGTCGGCCCGAGCAGCACGTTCATCGTGCCCTTGTCCAGCGTCAGATCCGTCGGATGGATGTGCGTCTCCGCCCCCACCACCTTCGAGACCCCTTCGAGCATCAGGCTCATCTGAACAGTCCTCCTCCCAGGGTGCCGCTATTCGGCGGCCTTGCGCCACGCATCGCGCGGGCGCGCCTCGTTCATCCAGCGATCCAGCCGGGCGATCTCGTCCGGCGTCATCCGCAGCCCCAGTTTCGACCGGCGCCAGACCACGTCCTCTGCGGTGCGCGCCCATTCGCGGTCCATCAGCCAGCGGACCTCGCGCTCGGTCAGCGTGGCCCCGAAGGCCTCGCCCAGATCCGCCGCGCCTTGCGCTCCGGCGAGCATGTCCCGCGCCTCGGTCCCGTAGGCGCGGATGAGCCGGCGGCAGGCATAGTCGCTGAGGTAGGGGTGCTGCGTCTTCAGCTGATCGGTCAGTGCCGCCACCTCGCTGACGGCAAAGTCTCCGCCCGGCAGGGGGACACCTGCGGTCCATGGCCCCTTCCCGTCGGGCAGGTAGCGGCCGATCCGGTCAAGCGCGCTTTCCGCAAGTCGCCGGTATGTCGTGATCTTGCCCCCGAAGATCATCAGGACAGGCGCGCCGCCGTCGTCGTCCACCTTAAGCGTATAGTCCCGCGTAGCCGCCGTCGCCGACTGGGCGCCGTCGTCATACAGCGGCCGCACTCCGGAATAACTCCAGACGACGTCTTCCTCGCGGACGGGATCCTTCAGGTAGGCATTGACGAAATCCAGCATGTAGCGGCGCTCTTCGGCGGTGCACTCGGGCCGGACTTCGGGGTCGTCATGCTCGGCGTCCGTGGTGCCGATGAGGGTGAAGTCCTCCTCGTAGGGGATCGCGAACATGATCCGCCCGTCGGTGCCCTGGAAGAAATAGCACTTGCCGTGATCGAAGAGCTTGCGCGTGACGATGTGCGAGCCGCGCACCAGCCGGACGCCATCGAGGCTGTTCGACCGGATCTTCGTGCGGATCACGTCACCGACCCAGGGCCCTGCCGCGTTGACCAGCATCCGGGCCCGGACCTCGCGGGTCTCGCCGGTGTCCTGTTCGAGAAGAGAGACGACCCAGAGATCGCCGTCGCGCCGCGCCGATGTCACCTCGGCCCGGGTCAGGATCCTGGCGCCCCGCGCCTGCGCATCGCGGGCGTTCAGGACGACGAGGCGGGAGTCCTCCACCCAGCAGTCGCTGTACTCGTAGGCGGTCTCGAACCGGTCGTCGAGCGGCGCGCCCTCGGGTGCGGTGCGCAGGTCGAGCGTCTTCGTCGCCGGCAGGATCTTCCGACCGCCGAGGGTGTCGTAGAGGAACAGCCCCAGCCGGATCACCCAGGCGGGCCGCCGCCCCCGTGTCCAGGGCATGACGGTGCTCAGGACCTTCGACGCCGGGGTCTGCCCCTCGAACCGCATGTCCTTGTGGTAGGGCAGGACGAACCGCATGGGCCAGGAGATGTGCGGCATGGCGCGCAGAAGCGTCTCGCGCTCCTTCAACGCCTCGCGGACCAGCCGGACCTCGAAGTACTCGAGATAGCGCAGGCCGCCATGGAACAGCTTGGTCGAGGCCGAGGACGTGGCGGAGGCGAGGTCGTTCATCTCGGCCAGGGTCACGGAGTAGCCCCGGCCCGCCGCGTCGCGGGCAATGCCGCAGCCGTTGATGCCGCCGCCTATGATGAAAAGGTCCTGGACCTCTTCCGCCCTCGACATACGGCCCTCCCCTGCCGTTGTTTCGTTACTGCGCGATACAAACAGACTTGCCCGCAAAACGAAAGCCCTGATGTTCGTTTTCGCTCTTTTTCGCTAAGCCGCTCATTTTTCGCCGTATTTGAAGCCTCATGCTTCCCGGTAAGGTCCGAGTGCGCCCACCGAGGCTCGAATCACAGCAGGTTTCAGGCCCTACCCGGTCACTGTCCGAACAAAAGGGCGTCGAACTTGACAATTCCGCGCGTTTTCGCACCATTCCCCCAGTTGCCGGAGGTCCAATGTCCCAGTCCTTTCGCCAGAGCGAGATCCTCGACATCGCCCGCCGCGACCGGAAGGTGACCGTCGACGGCCTTGCCGCGCATTTCGGTGTCGCGGTTCAAACCATCCGGCGCGACCTCTCCGAGCTCGCCGACACCGGCGTCCTCGAGAGGGTTCACGGCGGCGCCGTCCTGCCCTCCCGCACGATCAACCTCGGCTACGAGGATCGAAGAGAGCTCAATCCCGAGGCGAAGCGGGCGATGGCGAAGGCCTGCGCCGCCGACATACCCAACGAGTCCTCGATCTTCCTCAAT
>JAMWZF010000006.1:0-12102 GCA_024304875.1 Paracoccaceae bacterium | reverse complement strand
ACCGCGACGTTGATGCTTCAGCACGGAGCGGACCTGCGGTCGCTGCAAACGCTGCTGGGCCACGAGAACCTGATGGTCGTGACGAACAACATGAACGTCGCCAACATCATCGGGCAGAACGCCAACTTCCGTGTCATCGTCACCGGTGGGGTCCTGCGCCGCTCCGACGGCGGCCTGATCGGCGAACTTGCCGTTCAGACGATCCAGCAGTTCAAGTTCGACATCGGGATCATCGGCTGCTCGGCGCTCGACCCCGACGGGGACATCCTCGATTACGACCTGCAGGAGGTCGGGGTGAGCCAGGCCATCCTCAATCATTCGCGCAGGCGGATTCTCGTCGCCGATCACTCCAAGTTCCGCCGCCGCGCCCCTGCCCGCATCACGCGACTGTCCGAGATAGATACCTTCTATACCGATCTGCCTGTCCCGACGTCGCTTCAGGCGAAGTGCCGGGAATGGAACACCGATCTGCGGGTATGCGATTCCTCGACCAAGGGTGACGAGGCTGACTGATGCGGTCGCTTGGCCTTGCTCGACGGTCGCACCGTCCTGTTCGGCGGACCCTGGCAGCGCCCTCGACGCGCACGCCCCCGGCGAGAGCATTGTGAAATCGTCGGTCCTTTGACACCTGCCTTCGCGCCTCGCTAAGTTAATCCCATGAACGGGGACATCTCTGCTGAAAGGCTGCTGGACCTTTCACTTGCGGCGATTGACGCAACCACGCGGCCGAACTCATGGCGCGAGCTTTGCAATCTCGTGACTGCGGAACTGGATGCGAAAGCCGTCATCCTGTTGGCATACGACTTCGAAGACGGCCGTATGCCACTGATATTCGGTTCAAATGCGATCCATTCGAAAGCGGCGCAGGCGGTTTCGGAGGCTGCGCGGGCCGGGGATGGCCAGGAAGACTATCCGATATATGCGTCGCTTTCGCGTCACCCTCCCGGGAGGGTGATCAGCGAGTTCGACCTCGTCGCCTCGCCCGAGCAACTGGCCACCGCCAACAAGTGGAGACAAAGGGTACTTGGAGTGACGGGCGGCAAGGCCCGAAGCGTCATGAAGGTCAATGACGTCGGGCCGCATCTCGATTGCCTCGCCGTTCACGACAGCGCGCCTCATGAGAGCACCTTGCCTCTGCGGCGCATCGCGCCCCTCGTCTTTCCCCTTTTCTCCCGCACCCTTGAGACCATGCGGGTGATGAGAGCCTTGGCGGAAAGCTACGATCGGATGATGACGTTGTTCGACCAGCTGGATTTCGGCGCCGCCTTCTGCACGCACGACGGCAGGACGATTGCGTCGAATGCGACCTTCCGGGCCATCACGCATGACCGAGACGGAATATCGGAGGTGTCGCAGCGGCTCCTCGGCGACACCGCGTCCGATACCCACGCCCTCCTCGATCTGCTGGCGGCCGCCGGACGGCCCGGGACCCCGCCGGACCAGCTGACGCTTGCCCTCCCCAGGCCCTCTCAGGGTCGGCCGTTGATCCTGCGCGCCGTCCCCACCCGGAACCGCGACGTCGCGTCCGAGCCTGTCGTCTTGCTGCTGCTCATAGATCCCGAGAGCACCAGGCGATTGAACACGAGCGGGATCGGTGCCTTGGGCGTTCTGTCCCCTGCCGAGCTGGAGGTCTGTGACCTGCTGGTCCGGGGCTTGGAGACGCTCGAAATCTCGGACTACCGGAATACCAGCATCGAGACGACCCGCGACCAGATCAAGGCGGCCTGCGGGAAACTCGACTGCCGGTCGCGTCTGGACGTTCTCCGGCTCGCAATGGCGACGTCCATCACTGGTCTGGATTAGGTCGAACCTCGAACCTGCGAAGAAGCCTTCCTGGGGTGTGTGATTGCCCTGTCGTCATCCGGGAGCGCGACCGCGGGAGAGCGAATCGCCCGCCGTCAGCCAATTAACCAATGTCCATCCCCCAGGTGGGTGATGAAACCCGGTCCGGGGTCATTGTTAACCTTTACGCACGGCAAACAAGGATCGGCATTTCTGGAGTGCCGGCAGCAATGGCGGCGCGGCTTGGGCGTCGCAAAAATCTAAATGGGGGATACTCTTGATGGTTCTCAACCTAAGAATGCTGATGGCCACATCGGCAATCGTTTCGCTTTCGGCCTGCGGCGGCTCGGGCGGCAATGGACCGGATGGTCTGATATCCGAGTCCGAACAGGCCCTTCGAATCTTCGCCGATACCGATGGGGATGGCGATGAAGATCAGGACATCGCGGATGTACTGGATTCCGACCGCTCCTTCGCGTCGAGAGAGGTATCCGAAGCATCGTGGATCGAAAACTACGGCGACGGCGCCACCACCCGAGGGGGGTATGTCGCCGTCAATGGAAGCTTCGCCATCAGAGGAGACGGCGACGACCTAGTTGTCACCTTCTCGGACGGCAACGGCATCGAAGAGACGTTCCGCATCGAGGATGCGCGAAGCATCACCGACAACTCGGTGTCGATCGAGGCAGGGGGCATCTTCTTCGACATGTTCGTCGATTCTGGCCTCGCCATCGGAGATCTTCTCGACAGCAGTTCTGCCAGCGGCTACTCGGTTCGCATCGGCGTCTACTACAACGAGATCGGCACCGATGTCGGCTTCCAGTCCGAGAACATCATCGGTGTCGAAACCCAGGACGCCATGATCGACGCCCTGCAGAACTCGAACACATCGGTTGACTATCTCGGCTATGCCAGCCTGCGGATCGGGAAGGTCGACGAGGACTGGTCCTACTTCAACGCCAATGTCTTCGGCGATCTGTCAATGACCGCTGATTTCGGCAGTGGCACGGTCAGCGGCGCCATCGATAACCTCGATGTTCAGGTCCGCGCAGGGACCGATGTCGAGGATGAATTCCAGCAGGCGGGCCGGATCCTCCTGAACGATGCCGAGATTCAGGCGAATGCCTTCGAGGGAGAGATGACGCCCGACGCGGAGCTTCTGGAATCCAATCCCGAGTTGAGCCAGATCTCGGACGACATGCAGTATTCCGGTGCGTTCTACGGGCCCGAGGCCGACTCGGTCGGTGGCACCATGCAAGGCCGGACGACGGTCGATGGCCAGGGATACGTGGTAATAGGCGGCTTCAGCGCCCGGGAAGACATTCCGTGATGGCACTAGCGTATCGTATTCTGTTGCCAGGTATTCTCCAGTAACTTTGGGGGCATCCCTCGGGGTGCTCCCCTCGTACATTGCTGGAGTGATTGGGATCAACCTGAAGAAGATACCACTCCGATCCCGTTGAGGCCTGTCGATATGGGATTTGGAGCACTTCCAGAATTGGCGGCTAACTCATGATGCCAGATTTTGAAGGCGCAATTTGCGTCAGGACTTTTTATGGGTGAGAGATTTCTCCGTCGTTTCTGTGGCTTCGGACTGTGTCTAGCCACTGCGTTTCTTGGTGCGATTGCTGGACAAGCGCAGGTTTCTCACGGGTCTATCGAGGATGAGGCCGTCCTACTTGGCCGTGAAGCGTTGGAAAACGGGGACCTGGTCGCTGCCGACCAAATGGCGGCGGCTGCGTTGGCGATGTCTCCCACCGATGCCGAGGCCTTGATCCTGCGGTCCTTGCTGCTGCGCAGAGCAGGGCGATTCAGCGCTGCTGCACAGGTCTCGGCGGATGCCTGGCGATACGCCGAGACGGGCAACACGAAGTTCGATGCCGCACTCCTGACTGCAAACAATCTCGCCGATCAAGAGCGATACACCCGGGCCCAGTTCTGGCTTCGCAGGGCGCGGCAGGCTGCTCCGGATCCTGTGCGCCGGGCGCGCACGGAAGACGCCTACCGACTGGTCGAACGGGAAAATCCGCTGAACGCCAGACTTCGCTTTTCGCTTTCGCCTTCGAACAACGTGAACAACGGCTCGGAAACCCTCGAGATCGAAATCGGTGGGTTGCCGTTCGAGCTCGACGCGGCCGAACGGCAACTGAGCGGGCTCGAGGCTTCGCTGGGCACATCGCTGAGCTATCGTCTGGCAGAAAGCGATCTGTCCCGGACTTACGTTCTGGGCAGTCTTTCCTTCAGGAGAATATGGCTGGACGATGAGGTTGAAGAGGTCGCGCCGGAGCTTCGGAACTCGGACTTCGATTTCGGCGCCATCACGGTGGGTGCCCGCCACGATCGCGTGATCTGGCCTGACCTGGGGCCGACCACGATCACCGCGACCTTGGGTCAAAGCTGGTACGGCGGTGAGCCGACGGCGCGCTGGGCTGACCTCGCACTCGGCCAAACGGTCGAGGCCGGCGTTACGAGCGTCTTCCGCTACGGACTGAACGCGCGCTTCGAGAAGCGGCTGGACAACCCGCTGAACGACTCCGAGACGCTCGGCGTTTCGATGGAGTATCTCCGCCGCCTGGGACCCGGGACGAGCTACAGTCTGGGCATATGGGTGCGCGACCAATCCTCGGAGTCTGCGACGATCGATTCATTGACGACCGGAGTAAGTGCTTCGCGCACGTTTGAGCGACTTGGCCCTGTCGAGCCGCGCATTCGTGCCGGTGCGTCCTCGCGTGACTTCCGAAAATGGTCCGTCACAGAGGACGGTCGGGTGGACCGGTCTCTGGACCTCCAAATCGACGCCCTCTGGCCTGATCTGGAATATTTCGGCTTTGCGCCGGAGACGACTATAACGGTCCGCCGGACATGGTCGAATATCGACATCTACGACCGGAACGAGATCTCGATCGGGTTCAACATCGTTTCCAATTTCTGAGATCCGTCGGCATGAGGCTCAGCACCGGAGGGGCATTCCACCGCCCCACACGGTCGACCTCGTGTTCCGCTCCGAGCGGCCTCGATGGTGCTGTCAGACGAATGCGAACCAGTCTCCGCGGGGACGGACGCGCTGATCCGTCAATCCGCAAAGAGGCCGCGCCACTCAGCGAGGGCGGCGGTGCGGTTCTGCTTGAAGATCGGGCGGGAGGAGAGGCTGCGCTCCAGGTTGAAGTGGTTGTGGACCGAGGCATGGACGGAGGCGAATTTCTGCAGACATCGCATCTGCCGGAACCGCTGCATCGCCCGCTCGCGCCTTCGGAACGGCAGGTGTGAATTCTCTGCCCGGTTGTTCGTCCACCTCCCCATTTGACGGTCATCTCCCCGCCCCATCTCCTTCAAGGCAGCTCCATAGGTCGGGAGCAGATCCGTCACCAACTCCACAGGGCGGCCGTGGCGCTTCATGGATTTCCTGAGGAATTTCAAAGCCGCCGCCTTGTCCCGTGTGACGGTGACAAAGCTCTCCAGCACCTCGCCCTCGTGGTCGACGGCCCGCCACAGATAGTGCTGCTTGCCGTTGATCTTCACGAACATCTCGTCGAGGTGCCACCGCCACCGGCTCGAGCGCATGCCCAGCACCCGGCGCTTCCGGATCTCCGCCGCGAACATCGGCCCGAACCGGTTCCACCAATACCGCACCGTCTCGTGGCTCACCTCGACACCCCGCTCATGCAGCAGATCCTCCACGTTCCGGAGCGACAGTGGGAACCGGATGTACATCATCACCGCCAGGCGGATGATCTCGGGCGAGGTTTTGAAATACCGGAACGGGCTGGGCTTCTGGGTCATGGCGGCAGGCTACGCACCCGCCCTGCCCCGCTCAAGCCGGTTTGCTCTGACACTTCCCGTGGCCTCCCTCTTGCGGCGCGAGGCGTGCTCGATAACCCGCATGGTGTCTCGTGCCGCCGGGCCATCCCCTTCGAGCCCGCGCTTGGTCAGGCGCAGCAGGAAGGCTTCCGCGGCCGTGACACGCCGCTCCCTGCCGTCCTCGCGGATGGTGACCATCTGCCCCAGCACCGCTTCGTAGGGCGCCTCCTTGTGCCGGTTCGGGGGGCGACCTCGCGGATTGCCGCTCTGGCCCTTCCGGAACCGGGTGGCTGTCGGAGGACGACCGTAGCCGACGCCGTCCTCCGTACTGCCGTCCCGATCCGGCCCATCCCCCTCATCGGCGGTGGAGGTCATCGGGATCTCACCTTCGGCCAGCGCAGGCTGTCGGGATCCCGGGTGCATCTGCGGATCTCTGCCACCTCCCTGTCTGTCAACGGCGGGGCGCCTCTCCGGCGGTCGAAGGCCGCCTGCACCGCCCAGGGCTCCAGAAGCTGCCGGGGCGCGTAGGGATCGCTGTCAACGTAGCGCTCGTCGCGGCCGACGATCCCGAGGATCGCCAAGGCCTCCCTGGCGTTCTCCGGGCTCGGCGAGGTCTTGATCTCGAGCTTGGGTCGCGAGGTATCCGGCGCGTTGCGCTCGTACCAGGCCTCGCGCTTTTCGATCCATGTCACGACCTGTCGTTCCGCCATGCGTTTGCCGGCCAGAGCGTCCTGGTAGGTCTTCTGCTGCAACGCCTCTTCCGTCGTGATCTTCCGCGGCTGGCCATCGCGGGTGATCGTCATCTCGCGATCGAGCAGCACTTCTATCGGCGAGCTCCGCGGCGCCGGAGCCTTCCGGGGGCGGCCCTTCGGGTTGCCGCTCTCCCCCTTGCGGAACCGACCCCGGTCGTCCCGGGCCCGCGACCCGCTCATGGGGCCGCCTCGAGCTCCGGCTCCCGCCCGGTCAGAGCCGACCACCGCTCGATCGCCACGTCGACATAGGCCGGATCGATGTCGATGCCGCGGAAGCGGCGTCCGATGCGCTCTGCCGCGATCAGCGTGGTGCCCGAGCCGAGGAAGGTGTCGAGCACCAGATCGCCGTGGCGCGTGACGTCCCGCAGCGCATCGGCCACGAGCCCCGTCGGCTTCACCGTCGGGTGCAGCGCCAGGTCCTCGCGCCGGCTCCCCCTCATCGAGTTGACCGAGGCATAGTCCCAGACGTTGGTCCGGTTCCGGCCATACCTGCCGAGCTCCACCATGTTGAGGTGGGGGCCGCTGCCGACCCGATAGACGAACACCAGCTCGTGCTTGGAGCGATAGAGCGAGCCCATGCCCGCATTCGACTTGTTCCAGATGCACAGGTTGAGCCGCGCATCGTAGATCTCCCGGCCCACCGCGGAGACATCGTCCATGTGCCGCCAGTCCATGCAGACGAAGTGCACCGCGCCATCGCGGGACACCCCCGCCGCCGCCCCCAGCGTCGCGGCGAGGAACGCCCGGAACTCGGTCTCGGACATCTCGCCCGAGGCCATGGCGAACTCCCGGTGCCGCCCCTTGGCATTGGCATGGCCGTCGATGCGCACGTTGTAGGGCGGGTCGAGGAAGGCCGCGTCGATCTTTGCACCGGCACCGATCACCCGCTCGAGGAAGGCCGGATCCCGGCTGTCGCCGCAGCCGATCCGGTGATCGCCCAGCACCCAGATGTCGCCGGGTTGCGTGCGCGGCGTGACCGGAACCGCCGGGATCACCTCGTCATCGGGATCCTCCGGGCCGTCCAGGAGCACGTCGATCTCACCGGTGGTGAAGCCGGTCAGGGTCGGATCGATGTCCACGTCGATCGACGACAGCTCGGCCAGCTCCGATTGCAGGATCTCCAGATCCCACCCGGCGCCGAGCGCGATCTTGTTGTCCGCGATCCGCAGCGCCCGTTTCTGCACCTCCGTCAGATCCGAGAGCTCGATCACCGGAACCTCCGTCATTCCGAGGGCGCGCGCCGCGATCAGCCGGCCGTGCCCGGCAATGAGGTTGCCCTCGGCATCGGCAAGGACCGGATTGGTGAAGCCGAACTCCGTGATCGAGGCCTTCAGCTGCTCGATCTGCCGCTTGGGGTGGGTGCGCGCATTGCGCGGATCAGGCGTCAGCGCGCCGATCGGGAGGTATCGCATGGCCAGGGCGCCCCGTCCCTCGATGTCCTGTGCCATGCCGTCTCCTTCCTGTCCGCTCCGGTCCCGAGGCTATGGCATCCCGCAGCGGCCCGACAAGCCATTGCGGCGCTGGAGTCCTGGATCAGTTGGCCCCCTCGCGCGAGACCGAGCTCGAGACCAAGGTCAACCTGTCCGCTGAAACTTGTCAGGTCGACACAGACTGGACCTTCGTGACACGTGCCGGCGAGGTCCGCACCGAGCCCGTTTTGAACATGGCGTTCCACGTCGAGTTCGCGTTTGAAGTGAAGCGAGCTTTGTCGCGATCGGCCCTCTGCCGATCTTGGTATTGGGTGACCACGCCGCGGCGCAGCTTCACCGAAGCGATCATTCATGGATGCCGCGGCATCAGGTGGAGCTCGAGTGTCGGCTGGGCGCCCCAACCCGGAGCGACCTGATCACTCAAGTGTCTCAAGCGTAACCGAGAAACTACCCGAGACCGGCACGCCGTCGGACAGATCAATGTCGCGACCGAAGTTTTTCGATGGGCCAAGTGTTCCGGTGAAGCGGCCGGTCAGGCTCAGCCGACTACCGTCGATCTCATGTCCATCAAGCTCGACGGTAATGCCACCACGTTCCGCCTCTTCCTGACCAAAGACGTGCAGCACCCGCTCGCCGCCATCGAAGCGGGAAAGATCCATCTCCGCGCCAGAAGGAGACCAGCCCGATGCCTCGAAACTCAGCCCCAAGGTCAAGGTCCCGGCCCCGTTGCTGCCGCGTGCGAGGATACTGATCGAGGGCCAGCTTTCCGAACCGCTCCAGTCACTCTGCTCAGCCCAGAGCGACAAGATGTGTTCTTCGCCGTCAATGAGGATCGTCACCTCGTCCGCGTTTTGGGCAATGGCGGGACCGGTCATGGCACAGACCAGAAAGCCTGCCGAGAAAAGGCGCGCAACGGGCGTCATCGGCGAATCCTCGTCCTGTTCAGTGAGGACAAGGGTAGCCTCACCTTAGGCCGCCGAACAACGGTTGAAATCCCGCCCCCTTTGCGGACAATTCTGGCAAGTCCGAAATCCAGCCACTGATGTAGCAGGCAGCATCGGCACAAAGGCTCCTTCGCCGTCATTCGCTTCTCCCCTGGAAACGATTCGCTTCCTGCGCTCAGCTGCCGCTCGTCCTTTCAGTAGCGAACGTGCACTCTCCGCGGATTCTTTGGAAAAAGACCCCTTCGCGAGCGCAGAATCTTGGCGCTCGTGATTGACGCAGACGCCCTTCTTGTCAGGCGTTTCGGGTTTGCTGCGGTGCGGGAATCGGCCGGTATCGCATGGCCAGGGCGCCTCGGCCCTCGATCTCCTGTGCCACGCCGTCTCCTCCCTGTCCGCTCCAGTCACGAGGCTATGGCATCCCGCCGCGGCCCCACAAGCCACTGCGGCGCTGGACTTCCCGCCCGAACAGAGCGTTGGTCGGACTGCGCCCGGCCCCTTCGGGCTCGTGTCGGTACCGGCGGAGTTCCCCGCCGCATGAACCGGAGATCATCCCATGACCGATAAAAGCCCCACCGACACCACCACCACGGACAAGACCAGGTCCGCTCCCTCGAATACCGGCCGAACGAAGCGTGCCCCTCGCGCCGCGCGCAAGACCGCAAAGACCACCAGTGCCGGCAAGACCACCAGGACCGCGGCGCGCGCCACCGCGGCCGAACCCGGGTCCCCAAAGGCGCCGACCAAGCTGGACAAGGTCATGGCCCTGCTGGCGCGCCCCGAGGGCGCCTCGATCGACGAGCTATGCACCGCCACCGGATGGCAGGCCCATTCGGTGCGCGGCGCCATGGCCGGCGCCCTCAAGAAGAAGGGCCACGTCATCACCTCGGAGAAGCACGACGGCGTTCGCCGCTATCGCACCGGAGCCGCGGCGTGACGCGCGCCGCCACCATCGAGGCGGAGGTCGAGGCCCTCGCGGGCCTCGGCCTCGACGACCTCCGCGCGGTCTGGCACGACCGCTTCGGGCCCGCGCCCAAACTCAGGTCCCCCGACCTGCTGCGCCTGATGCTGGCTTGGCGCCTGCAGGCAGAGCGTCTCGGCGGGCTCGACCACGACACTCGCCGCAAGCTGGGCGGCCGCGGTCCGACGATGCCCGAGGGCCGCCACCTCGGCACCGGCGCCATCCTCCGCCGGGACTGGCAGGGACTGCGCATCGAGGTGGTGATCGAGCCGGACGGCTTCCGTTGGGATGGCACCCTCTGGCCCAGCCTCTCGGCCATCGCCCGCTCCGCCACCGGCACCCGCTGGAACGGCCCCCGCTTCTTCGGACTGCGGGAGGGCGCTCCATGAGCCGCGCCGCCAGCCGGCCCCCGGCGCGCCGCTGCGCGCTCTACACCCGCAAGAGTTCCGAGGAGGGCCTCGATCAGGACTTCAACTCGCTCGACGCGCAGCGCGAGGCCTGCGCCGCCTATGTGACCAGCCAGTCCAGCGAAGGCTGGAAGGCCCTGCCCGCCCTCTACGACGACGGCGGGTACTCCGGGGGCACAATGGAGCGCCCCGCCCTCCAGCGCCTCCTCGGCGACATCCGGGCCGGGCGCGTCGACATCGTCGTGGTCTACAAGATCGATCGCCTCACCCGCTCGCTTGCCGACTTCGCCCGCATCGTCGAGATCTTCGAGCACCACGAGGTCAGCTTCGTCTCCGTCACCCAGTCCTTCAACACCACCTCCAGCATGGGTCGGCTCACCCTCAACATGCTGCTCTCCTTCGCCCAGTTCGAGCGCGAGATCACCGGCGAGCGCATCCGCGACAAGATCGCCGCCTCCAAGAAGAAGGGCCTCTGGATGGGCGGCACCCTGCCGCTCGGCTATGATCTGCCAGCCGAGGGCAGCCGCGTCCTCGTGGTCAATCCAGGCGAGGCCGAGCTCGTCCGGCGGATATTCTCGGGCTATCTCGAGCTCGGATCCGTACATGCACTGGAACAGCACCTGCGGCAGTCCGGCATCGTCTCGAAGGCCCGCACCACTGCCGCCGGCCGCGAGCGCGGCGGCAAGCCCTTCGGGCGCGGCGCCCTCCTCCACCTGCTGCGCAACCGCCTCTACCTCGGCGAGATCCCCCATCGGGACATCACCTATCCCGGACAGCATGCCGCGATCGTGGAGCCGGACCTGTTCGAGGCGGTTCAGGCCGCGCTCAAGGCAAAGACCCGGCGGCGGCGGGTAAGCCGGGACCGGACGGCGGCCTCCCCGCTCACGGGGCGCATATTCGACACCGACGGCAGGCCGATGTCACCGACCTTCGCCTACGGTCGCAATCGCAAGCTCTACCGCTACTACGTCTCGGCCGACCTCCAGCAGGGCGGGGCCCGCCGCGACGCCGATCCGGCGCCGCGGCGGATCTCGGCGGATGCACTGGAGAGGCTGCTGGACAGGACGCTGAACCGGCTGCTGCCCGATGGGCCCGCCGACGCGGTGCCACGCGTCAGCCGCATCGAGGTGCACCGGGCCCATCTCGACCTGACCCTGCCCGTCGGGCTGCTCCGTACGATCCGCCGGCATCTCGGCGCCGGCGAGACCGCCGAGCCCGATCCCGCTGATCCCGCGCAGATGCGGCTGACCCTGCCTGCCCGTCTGCGCATCCGCGCCGGCAAGAGCGAGATCCTCGCCAGCGAACCCGATGCGCCAAAGCCCGATCCCGTTCTGATCCGCGCCCTGCGCAGCGCCCATGCGATGCTCGAGGTCGCGGCCGATGGCGCGCCCAGCCTCGCCGCGGCCCCCGCCTCGCCCTACCGCCGCCGACTTGTCCGTCTCGCCTTCCTCGCTCCCGATCTGCAGGCCGCGATCCTGGACGGCCGTCAGCCGCGCGAGATGAGCCTTGCCGCCCTGATGGAAGCCGAGCTGCCGCATTCGTGGTCCGAGCAGCGGCGCAGGTTTGGTGCGTCGCGCCCCGCCTGAAGCCTGTCACCACCAAGGTCGGCGTCCGTGTTATGGACGGCAGATCCCCTGATACCGGCGCTGAAAAGCGCCTGTTCCCGCGCTCAGATCACCTGTTTCCACCCGGAACAGGAAAGTGGGTGTCCGGGGCTCAAGCCACTGGAAACGAAAGATCTTCACCAGGGCGGGCCCGAGTCTCCGTTCGCGGGCGCCTGTTTTGGGGGCGGATTCGGAGAAAATTCCCTGTTAACCGCAAACTCACCCCCAATCCGCGCGAGCGGAGACCGCGCGCGCCAAAGGCCCGCAAATGCCGCCAAAGGCCGGTTTGAAAGAATGACAGGATCGGGATATGCGCCGAAAAAAGTCCCTGTTACGGCCACTTGCGCGGTCGCGCGACAGCCAGAGACAAGTTTCGAATCTGGGTGGCGGAGAGGAAGGGATTCGAACCCTCGAGACGGTTTCCCGC
>JAMWZF010000599.1 GCA_024304875.1 Paracoccaceae bacterium | reverse complement strand
TCGCGTAGAGCTGGGGCGAGGCCATCAGCTCGTCCGCGGCGAGGATGTTGATGCGGCCCTTGCCGGCGGCGTCGGTGGTCATCAGGTCGGCCAGCTCCAGCGCAGGCTCCCCGAAGAGCGAGGTGCCGCCCTGGTTCTCCAGCACCAGCAGCGCCCGCTGGATCGCCCCGACCGAGGACCCGGCGACATTGCCGTATCGCAGGGACAGCTCGTCCGAATTCTCCCCCACCCAGAGCAGCATGGCCCGCAGGTCCCCGAGGTCGAGGAGCGGCAGTCCCTCGTCGTCCGCGACGCGGAAGGCGATGTTGAGGACGCCCTCCTGCGCCTCGGTCAGAGCCAGCAGGCGCGACAGCAGGAGGGGACCCATCTCGGCCACCGTGGTGCGGATCGGGTGGCCCTGCCGGCCGAAAAGGTCCCAGAAGGTGACGGGTGCGGCGGCGTAGGTCAGGTCGAGGCCGATCCGGGCGGCGCGGTCCATGAAGGCGGCATGGAGCTTGTGGCTCTCGCTGCCGGCGTTGGCCAGGCCCGAGAGGTCGCCCTTGACGTCGCTGAGAAAGACCGGGACCCCGGCCTCGGAAAAGCCCTGGGCGAGGATCTGAAGGGTCACGGTCTTCCCCGTGCCCGTGGCCCCGGCGATGAGGCCGTGCCGGTTCGCAGTGTCGAGCCGCAGGTGCTGAGGCACGGCGTAGTCCGCCCCGCCGCCGCCGATGAAGATGCCGCTGTCCATGCCCTGTCCCCCGTTGCGCGTCCGGCCGTTGCCGCGTCCGCCGCCGAAAATACAATCTTAACACCTCTATGCCAGAGTGAATGCGTCCGGCCCCCCACTGTCCTCCGGCGGGGTCGGGCAGACTTCCTCCCTGTCAGACTTGCCGCGCCTTCGGGCGCGGCCTTTTTGTACCCTTTTTCGGGCAGATGCATGACCCGCCGCCACCCGACCGAGGGCTCACGGAAAATGGTGTTGACGTGATCGGGCGGCCTCGCTAGCGTCCCCCCAATAGCTGGCCAAGTCCGGCAGGGAGAACAGGAAAAGGGGTCTCGCTCGGGGCCCTTTTTCTTTTTTCATCCTATGGTTGCAAGCTGTTCTTGATCCGCCGATGCCGCCGCGCCGCAATTGTCCGCGGTCACATCACGGGCCCTGTGCCGGGGGCCTGTACGTCGCCCCCTGACAAGCCGTGTTCGTCATGATAGGAGGCGGCCAACAAATGTACCAACGACAGGCGAGACCTCACATGACGACCCGCACGACCACCCTCGCGCTCCTGATGTCGGCCCTGGTGATGGGCGCCCCGGCGCTGGCCCAGGATGCCGCGCCCGAGGCCACCGAGACCGAGACGACGGACACCCCCGAAACCGCCGAGCCGGAGGCTCCGGCCGAAGGCGCCGAGGATGCGGCCCCTGCCGACGATCC
>JAMWZF010000598.1 GCA_024304875.1 Paracoccaceae bacterium | reverse complement strand
GCGCCCTGCAGGGTGACTTCGGCCAGTCCGTCGGGGCCGGCCGGCAGGACGCGTTGGAGCTGGTGCTGTCGCGCCTTCCGGCCTCGCTGTCCCTCGCCGCCGTGGCGCTGACCGGCACGCTCGCCATCGGCATCGTCCTCGGCGTCATCGCGGGCGTCCGGCGCGGCAAGCCTGCGGACCTGATCGTCCGCCTCTTGGCCCTGATCGGCCAGTCGGTGCCCTCGTTCTGGCTCGGCATCCTGCTGATCTGGCTGTTCCCGGTCTCGCTCGGCTGGTTCTACTCGGGTGGCAACGACACCTGGGTCCACTACATCCTGCCCGCCCTGACGCTCGGCCTTTTCACCCTCGCCGGGGTCACAAGGCTGGTCCGCGCCTCGATGCTGGACGCGATGGGGTCGGAATACGTGAAGCTGGCCCGGATCAAGGGCGTGAGCGAAGCCCGCGTGATCTGGTCCCACGCCCTCGGCAACTCCCTGATCCCGGTCGTCACCTTCATGGGCACTTTCTTTGCCACGATGATCACCGGCGCGGTCGTGGTCGAAACCGTCTTCTCCTGGCCCGGGATCGGCAGGCTGGCCTACGAGAGCATCCTCGCCCGCGACTTCCCCGTCATGCAGTGCGTCGTGCTCGTCATCACCACCATCTTCCTCTTCGCGAACCTTGTCGTGGATCTGCTCTACCTCGCCATCGACCCGCGCATGCGGCACCGGGGGGCCTGATGCAGCGGATCGCCTTTCGCATCGCGCTGGGGCTGCTGGCGCTCTTCGTCCTGACGGCGCTGGTCGGGCCCTACCTGGTCGAGCACGACCCCCTGCGCGGGGGCCTGCGCGACCGGCTGGACCCGCCCAACGCAGAGCACTGGATGGGCACCGACCGCCTCGGGCGCGACATCCTCTCGCGGCTGGTCACCGGCGCGCGGATCTCGCTGCTGGTCTGCGTCGTCGTCATCGGCATCGCAGGCGCCGTCGGCACGGCGGTCGGCACCATCGCCGGCTACCTCGGCGGCTGGACCGACCGGATCCTGATGCGGATCGTGGACCTCGGCCTGTCGCTGCCGGTGATCCTGCTGGCCCTGCTGCTCGGCGCCGTCCGGGGGCCGTCCTTCGCCAACATCGTCATCGTCATCTGCCTGATCCTGTGGTCGCAATACGCCCGGATGGCGCGGGGTGAGACCCTGCGCATCAAGTCCGAAGATTACGTCGACCTCGCCCGCACCTCGGGCCTCGGCCATCTCGCCATCATCTTCCGGCACATCCTGCCCAACATCGCGCCCTCGCTGATCGTGATCGCCACCCTTCAGGTGGGCATCGTCATCGTGCTGGAGGCGTCGCTGTCCTTCCTCGGCGTCGGCGTTCCGCCGCCCCAGCCGTCCTGGGGCGCGATGGTCTCGGACGGGCGGGGCTATGTCGACAGCGCCTGGTC
>JAMWZF010000597.1 GCA_024304875.1 Paracoccaceae bacterium | reverse complement strand
CCCCGCCGTGATCCTGGCCGACGAGCCAACCGCCAGCCTGCACCGCACCGCGGCCGACGCCCTGACCGACGACCTGCTGGCCGACGTGACCGAACAGGGCCGGTCCCTGATCGTGGTCAGCCACGATCAGCGGCTGCTGGACCGGATGCACCGGATCATCGAGATCGCGGATGGCACCCTGGCCGGAGAGGTCGCCGCATGAACTGGTGGCAGGCTCTCTCTGCCACGGGCCAGGACGTCGTGCTGTTCGTCGGGCTTCTTCTGCCGGCCCTGTTCGTCGGCCTGTGGGCGGTGCGCGGCTTCTCACCCGCTCCACTTGTCCGCGCGATCCTGTGGCGGTTCCGTTGGGCCAATGCGGTCTTCGTCGGTCTCATCGCCGTGTCGGTCGGCATGGGCATCGGCCTGATCGCGCAGGAGCGGGGCCTGCGGCAGGGCACGGCGCAGGCGGCCGACAAGTTCGACATGATCGTCAGCGCGCCGGGCAGTGAGCTGACCATGATGATGGCCGCCGTCTTCCTGAACCCCTCGGACGTGCCCCTGCTGGATGGCGAGGCCTACAACGCCGTGGCGAACCACCCCCGGGTCGAGATTGCCGCGCCGCTGGCCTTCGGCGACAGCTGGGAGGGGGCGCCGGTCATCGGTACCACGCCCGATTTCGTCACCTACCTCAGCGACGGGCGGATCGAGGGCGCGAACTTCGCCGGCTTGTCGGAGGCCGTCGCCGGTGCCGCGGTGCCGCTCGAGATCGGCGACAGTTTCACCCCCGCCCACGGGCACGGAGACGCGGCCGATGACGGCGCCCACGAGGACAGCCTGACCATCGTCGGCAAGATCGCCCGCACCGGCAGCCCCTGGGACCGGGCGATCATGGTTCCGGTGGAATCGGTCTGGGCGGTCCACGGCCTTGCACTCGGCCACGCGCCGGACCCGGAGAACCCGCTGGCCGAACCGCAGATCGGCCCGCCCTTCGACGCCCGCTTCTTCCCCGGCACACCGGCGATCGTGGTCCGGGCCGAGAGCCTGCCGGCAACCTATGCCCTGCGGAGCGAGTTCACCCGTGCGGCCGAGACGATGGCCTTCTTCCCGGGTGCGGTGCTGGCGGAGCTCTACCGCGTCATGGGGGACGTCCGGCAGGCGATGTCACTGATGGCGCTGGTGACTCAGGGCCTCGTCGCGGCCTCGGTCCTGCTCGGCCTCTTCATCCTGTCGCGGCTCTTTTCGCGACAACTGGCGCTTCTGCGGGCGGTCGGGGCGCCGGCGCGGTTCGTCGTGGCGGTGGTCTGGTCCTATGCAGCCGTCCTGCTGGCGGCGGGCGCCCTCGGCGGGTTGATCTTCGGCTGGGGGGCGGCGGCGGTGCTGAGCCGGATCGTGACGGCGCAGACGGACATCCTCGTGCGGGCGAGCATCGGGTGGAGCGAATTGCACCTCGTGGC
>JAMWZF010000596.1 GCA_024304875.1 Paracoccaceae bacterium | reverse complement strand
GGGCAGGCCGGATCGCACCGGCGGATCGGGTGGCAGGCGCTGACGGGGCAGATCCTCCGGCGGCTCGACGACCGACCCCGCGCGCTGATCCTCTGGGGCAAGGACGCCCAGACCGCGGCGCAGTCCATGACCCACCCCGGTCACCTGCGGATCGAGACCGCCCATCCCTCGCCCCTGTCGGCCCGGCGCGGCTTTTTCGGCTCGCGCCCGTTTTCAAAGGTCAACAACTGGCTTAGGTCACGGGGAGAGCAGGACATAGATTGGGCGGGCGCGAGATGAGTGAGACCATTCTGGGCAAGATCAAGGCCTACAAGCTGGAGGAGGTCGCCGCCGCCAAGGAAGCGCGCCCCCTGGCCGAGGTCGAGGCCGCCGCCCGCGCCGAGGCTCCGACCCGCGGCTTCGCCAGCGCCCTGATCGAGGCCAGCCGCGAGCGCTATGGCCTGATCGCCGAGATCAAGAAGGCCAGCCCCTCCAAGGGCCTGATCCGCGCGGACTTCGACCCGCCCGCTCTGGCCCAGGCCTACGAGGCGGGCGGTGCGGCCTGCCTGTCGGTCCTGACCGACGGCCCGTCCTTCCAGGGTGCGCCGGAGTTCCTGACCGAGGCGCGCACTGCGACCGGCCTGCCGGCCCTGCGCAAGGACTTCATGGTCGACACCTACCAGGTGGCCGAGGCCCGCGCCTGGGGCGCGGACGCGATCCTCATCATCATGGCGATGGTGGACGACGCCCTCGCGCTGGAGCTCGAGGATGCCGCGAGGCACTGGGCGATGGACGTGCTGATCGAGGTCCACAACGAGGAAGAGCTGGAACGCGCGTCCAGGCTCGGCTCTCAGCTCATCGGGATAAACAACCGCGATCTCAATACCTTCGAGACCTCTCTTGAGACGACGAAGACCCTCGCCCGGCTTGTCCCGCCCGAGCGGATCATCGTCGCCGAAAGTGGCCTCAGCAGGCCCCAGGACCTCCACGACCTCGCCCGCTTCGGCGCCAGGTCCTTCCTCATCGGCGAGGCGCTGATGCGGCAGGAGGACGTCGCGCAAGCCACCCGCGACCTGATTTCGGACCCCCTGACGCCGGGGGCGTTCTGACGCCATGGCAGGCCGGCTGACCCATTTCGACGCTGCGGGGCAAGCCCACATGGTGGACGTCACCGACAAGGCGGCGACCGACCGGATCGCCACCGCTGAAGGGCATGTCGTCATGTCGGCCGAGACCCTCGCCCTCGCCACCCAGGGCACGGCGAAGAAGGGCGACGTCCTCGGCACCGCCCGCCTTGCCGGGATCATGGGCGCCAAGCGCACCGCCGACCTGATCCCCCTCTGCCATCCGCTGCCGATCACCAAGGTCAGCGTCGATCTGACCCCGGACGAGGCCCTGCCCGGCATCCGCATCGAGGCCACCGTCCGCCCCCCCGGGCGCACCGGGGTCGAGATG
>JAMWZF010000595.1 GCA_024304875.1 Paracoccaceae bacterium | reverse complement strand
GAAGGCGAGGGTCAGCGCGCCGACCCAGGCGGCGACCCCCGCCGCGCCGAGGCGGCCGAGGTCGAGGAAGAAGTAGGGGTACTCGCCCTCGATCCCGCCGCGGATCAGCCCGTAGGCGCAGTAGGTCAGCGGCCAGAGCAGCCAGAGCGGCGCGAGGCCGAGGCGCAGCCGGTCCTTGGGCACGACGGCCATCCAGTAGCCGATCCAGGCCAGCGGGATGACGGTGTGCATCATGTGATCGGTGACGAGGTCGAGGCCGGTCAGCGGCACCTCGGGGGCGAGGAGGATGTGGTAGACGAGGCCCACGGCGGCCACCGACAGAACGAGCGCGGCCGGCACCTGCTGCCCGGCGGTGCCGCGCCGGGCGATCACCGCGGCGGTGATCCCGATGGCGGCATTGGTCCAGATGGTGAAGAACTTCGCCATCCGCCAGAGCGCGTCGGCGAGGCCCCTGCCCCGTTCGTCCATGGTGATCCCGGTGCGCAGGATCAGGGTGACGAGCACGGCCAGCGCGATGCCGCCGGCCAGGGCGCGGGCCATGAGGTCAGGCGTCCTCGGCGGTGCCGGCGTGATCCTCGTGGATGTACTTGGCATCGCAGTAGGGGCACTCGACCGAGCCGGTCTCGGGGTCGAGGGAGAGCCAGACCCGGGGATGCCCCGACGACAGGTCGCCCCCGTCACAGGCGATGCGCCAGGCGTCGACGATTCTAGTCTCGGGCGGGGGGATGGGCATGGGGGCGTCCTCGCTAAGGTCCGACCTTCCGTCGCAAAAGCGGCCCCGGCAGTCAAGGCGAGGCCTTCAAGGTGGTGTCGAAAGTATCCATGGGCTCCGCCCGTCCGGAGGCACGACTTTTCGACGAAAAGTCGATCCTTCTCTTTTTCGACGAAAAAGAGCTACCCGGCCGGCAGCATGCGGCCCAGGGACTTGCCGCCGAGGATGTGCAGGTGGAAATGCGGGACCTCCTGCACGCCGTCGCGGCGGGCGTTGGCGATGGCGCGAAAGCCGTCCTCGACCCCGGACATGCGGCAGACCTCGCCCACCGCGCGCCAGAAATCCGTGATCTCGGCCTCGCCCGCCTCCTGGCAGAAATGATCGAGGCTCGTGTAGGGGCCCTTGGGGATCACCAGCACGTGGACGGGCGCCTGCGGGCCGATGTCCTCGAAGGCGAGGGTATGCTCGGTCTCGAGCACGGTCCTGTTGGGGATCTCGCCCCGCAGGATTTTGGCAAAGATGTTCTGGTCGTCGTAGGCGAAGTCCATGAGGCGTCCTCAGTCGGCAAAAAGGTAGGGGGTCTGGGCGATGGCGCGGGCGGTCTCTTCGGGGATGGAGAGGAATTCGGCCAGCGGGGCGGTGTTCTCCTCGGCGGGGAGGCCCTCGCGGATGCGGCCGAATTTCTCGAAGTTGGCGTCGCGGATGCGGTCGCTCTCGTAGAC
>JAMWZF010000594.1 GCA_024304875.1 Paracoccaceae bacterium | reverse complement strand
CACATGCTCCGCCCGGGTCGGGCTGACCCGGCCCGAAGGGTTGGCCGAGGGCGCCGCCAGGGGCAGGCCGGCCTCGCGGAGCACCGCCTGCGCCACCGGATGATCCGGCACCCGCACCGCCAGGGTCGGCAGCCCCGCCGTCACCAGGGGCGACACGGGCGCCCCGTCCCGCAGGGGCAGCACCAGGGTCAAGGCCCCCGGCCAGAATGCCCCCGCAAGGGCGCGGGCAGCCTCGGGCAGATCCACCAGCGCCTCGGCCTCGGCCAGCGACGGCACATGCACGATCAGCGGGTTGAAGGACGGCCGCCCCTTCGCCTCGTAGAGCCGGGCCACGGCGGCATCGTCGTCCGCCCGGACGCCGAGGCCGTAGACCGTCTCGGTCGGGAAGGCGACCAGCGCCCCCTCCCGCAGCAGCGCGGTCGCCCGGCCAATGCCGGGGGCGTCGGGGGCAAGGCGCTCTGCCGTGGCGGAAGTCATGACGTGGCGTTTCGGTTTATGAGGGCGGGCAGCGCGGTATAGCTGGCTGCGGTGCGAAGGGCCAGCGCCGGCCCCGCGCCGCCAGAGGAGACGACCCATGCCTTATGCCGCCCCGGTGTCCGAGTACCAGTTCCTGATGACCCACGTCGCCGGCTTCGACCGCGTCGCCGCGACCGAGCGCTTCGCCGAGGCCACCCCCGACACCGTCGAGGCGATCCTGACCGAGGCCGGCAAGCTGGCGACCGAGATCCTCGCCCCCCTGCAACGCCCCGGCGACCTGCATCCCGCAAGGCTGGAAAACGGCGTCGTGCGCACTTCGCCCGGCTTCGCCGAGGGCTACCAGGCCATCGCGGACGGCGGCTGGCTCGGCATCTCGGGCGACCCCGAGCACGGCGGCATGGGCCTGCCCATCACGCTGACCACCTGCGTGAACGAGATGATGTCCGGCGCCTGCCTCGCCCTCGCCCTCAACCCTCTGATGAGCCAGGGCCAGATCGAGGCGCTGGAGCATCACGCCAGTGACGAGCTGAAGGCGCTCTACCTGCCGAAACTCACCTCCGGCGAATGGTGCGGCACGATGAACCTGACCGAGCCGCAGGCCGGGTCGGACGTCGGCGCCCTGCGCACCCGCGCCGAGCCCAAGGGCGACGGCACCTACGCCATAACCGGACAGAAGATCTACATCTCCTGGGGCGACAACGACTTCTCCGAGAACGTCTGCCACCTGGTCCTGGCCCGACTGCCGGACGCCGTGCCGGGGACGAAGGGGATCAGCCTCTTCATGGTGCCGAAATACCTGCCCAAGGAGGATGGCACCCTCGGTGCCGCCAACGGCCTGCGCGTCGTCAGCCTCGAGCACAAGCTGGGCCTGCACGGCTCGCCCACCGCCGTGATGGAATACGACGGCGCCACCGGCTGGCTCGTGGGCGAGGAGAACGGCGGCATGGCCGCGATGTTCACCAT
>JAMWZF010000593.1:884-1446 GCA_024304875.1 Paracoccaceae bacterium | reverse complement strand
TCACACCGGTCGAGGCATCCAGTGTCAGATAGGTCGACAGCAAGGCGCCACCGACAGCGGTCACCGCTCCTCCAAGGCCAAAGGCCAGTGCGGCCAGATGATTGACGTTGATCCCCACCAGTCGCGCACTGTCCGGTGCGACGGCGATGGCACGGATCGACAGGCCCGGACGGCTGCGGTTCAACCACAGATAAAGCGCGCCGCAGATCATTACAGCGGCAAGGAAGGCCGCCACACGGTTAAGCGCGAAGGTTTCGCCCGCGATCACGATGGGCCGTGCCAGATAGGAATAGTTGAAATAATCCCCGCCAAAGACCATCAGCATCAGCCCGACCATCACGAAGGACAAACCAAAGGTGGCCAGAATGCTGTCCGTCTCAAGCTGACCGCGCGTCTTGGCGCGCTTGACCAAGGGTTGCAGCATGATCTTGTAAATCAGCCAGTTCAGCACAAATGTCAGCGGCGCCAGAAGAAAGATCGTCAGGAACGGGCTGATCTGACCGCCTGTGTACATCCAGAAAGCAGCGAAACCGCCCGCCACGAGCATCTCGCCATTGGCAAG
>JAMWZF010000593.1:0-874 GCA_024304875.1 Paracoccaceae bacterium | reverse complement strand
GTTCAGCCCCATGGCGATCAGCGCATAGGTGCCACCCAGCAAAAGCCCTGTGATCAGAATGTCCATTCGCGTCCCGTTCCTGCCTTGCCGCCAGCCGGTATGGGTGCCCCGGCGTTGACCGGGACACCCAAAGCCTTGAAATTACTTCCAGCCATCCTTCAGGATCACAGGCACTGCCCCGTCGCGGTTGCGCGAGGCGACGCCCTTGAACACGCCATCCTGCCACTGGCCGACAGTCCAGAAAGCCTGGTTGTTGTTGTTCTCGTCAAAGCTGATGGGGCCCAGCACGGTGTCGAATGTGCCCGTGCGCAGGTGATCTGCCACGGCCTTGCGGTCCAGACCGACGGCTTCGATCGACTGTTCCAGAATCTCCAGCGAGGCGTAGGTGGTCGCCGAGGCCCAGAAGTCCGGCTTGGCCCCGGTCACGGCCTCATGCGCGGCCGCATATTCCTGAAACTTCGGGTCATCCACATTGACGCCACCCGGGCCCATCACCCCATTGGCCGCCGCACCGAAGCGCGCGCCAAAGGCGGGGAAGGGGGTAGCGACCGCGGTGTAGAAGGCCTGCACCTGCAGATCTTCGATGATCGCCTGTTCGGTCAGTGCAAAGGTATCGGGCGGATAGGACCATGCCACGAACGCATCGGGGGCCGCGGCTTTCGCGCCCTTCATCACCGGCGACAGATCCTGCGTGCCCAGCGGATACGAGGTGTCATAGACGATCTCGAACCCGGCCTCAGAGAATTTGCCGCGCGCCACATCGGCCAGTTCGATCCCGAAGGCATCGGCCACATTGACCATGGCGATCTTGTTGCCCAGCTGACCCGCATCGCGCATGTCAGTCAGGATTTTCACCGTATCCTCGGCCAGCGCG
>JAMWZF010000592.1 GCA_024304875.1 Paracoccaceae bacterium | reverse complement strand
GGAAAAGGGCTTCTCCATGGGCCGGTTCGGCCCGGACCTCGTCCTCGCCCAGCGGACCTTCCTCGCCCGGCAGAACGGGCGCCTCGTGGCCTTCGTCACCTTCGGCACCACGCCGGCCGCCTGGGGGCTGGACCTGATGCGCCACGGCGCGGATGTCCCGCACGGCACGATGCACGCCCTGATCGCCGCCGCCATCCGGCAGGCCGCCGCCGAGGGCGTGACCGAGGTCTCCCTCGCCGCGGTGCCGGACGTGCCCGGCCCGCTCGGGCGGATGGGCCTCTCCGGTCTCTGCCAGTTCAAGGCCGCCTTCGGGCCGGCCTGGCGGCCCCGCTACGCCGCCGCCCCCGGCCCGGTGCAGCTCGGCCTCGGGCTGGCGGCGGTCGGCCTCGCCGTGCATCGGCCTCAGGAAACCCATGAGGATTTTGGGTTTGAACTCGGACGGGCGGCATGCCATGCGGCGGGTCAATCCGACGCCCCCCTTTCCTCCGGAGCCTCTCATGGCCGACGCCCTTTCCCGCCTGCTCGCCACCCGTGACTGGGTCCTCGCCGACGGTGCGACCGGGACGAACCTCTTCAACATGGGACTCGAGGCCGGCGACGCGCCCGAGATGTGGAACGTGGACCATCCCGTCCGGATCCGCGCGCTCTACGCCGGCGCGGTCGAGGCGGGGTCGGACCTCTTCCTGACCAACACCTTCGGCGGCAACGCCTCGCGCCTCAAGCTGCACGGGGCCGAGGGCCGGGTCCGCGAGCTGAACAGGGCCGGCGCCGGGATCGGGCGCGAGGTGGCCGACGCCTCGGGGCGCGACGTGATCGTCGCCGGCTCCGTCGGCCCCACCGGCGACATCATGGAGCCGATGGGCACCCTCACCCACGCCTCCGCCGTCGAGATGTTCCACGAACAGGCCGAGGGACTGAAGGAGGGCGGCGCCGACGTGCTCTGGGTCGAGACGATCTCGGCCCCGCAGGAATTCAAGGCCGCGGCCGAGGCCTTCGCCCTGGCGGACATGCCCTGGTGCGGGACCATGTCCTTCGACACCGCGGGCCGGACGATGATGGGCACCACCTCGGCCGAACTGGTCAAGCTGGTGGGCAAGCTGCCCAACCCGCCCCTCGCCTTCGGGGCCAACTGCGGCGTCGGCGCCTCCGATCTGCTCCGCACCGTGCTCGGCTTCGCCGCCGCGGGGCCCGACCAGCCGATCATCGCCAAGGGCAACGCCGGCATCCCCAAGTACGTCGACGGCCACATCCACTATGACGGCACGCCCGCGCTGATGGCCGACTACGCCATCCTCGCCCGGGCCTGCGGCGCCACGATCATCGGCGGCTGCTGCGGCACCACGCCCGAGCACCTGCGCGAAATGCGCAGGGCGCTGGAGACGCGGGACCCCGGCGACCGGCCGACGCTCGACGAGATCGCCTCCGCCCTCGGCGGCTTCTCCTCGGCGACCTCGATGG
>JAMWZF010000591.1 GCA_024304875.1 Paracoccaceae bacterium | reverse complement strand
GTCCAGCGCCGCCGCGCAGGCCCAGTCCACGATCTCGGCCTCCTCCATCCGGGCGTTCAGGTACTCCGGCGGAATCACCCGCTCGGTCAGATCATAGACCTTGCGGAACCCGGTCCGACGGGTGATCGACAGCCCCCCCGCGCGCCAGAGGTATTCCAGCGCCGCCTTGGAGGGATGCCACTCCCACCAGCCGCCACCCGTCTTCTCCTCCTCCTCGCCAACCTCGGCCGAGGTGACGGGCCCCTGCGCCGCGATCCGCTCCAGCACGTCGTCAAACCGGTGCGCGTAGCCATTGTCATGCCAGGCGGGCCAGCGCCGGTCCATCCGGGCCCGGTCCCGCGCGAACTTCAGCCGCCACTGGGGGAAGAACTGGATCGGGATGACGCTGGCGTCGTGGGTCCAGTGCTCGAAGACCGCCCGCCGCTTCATCAGCCGGTCCATCTGCGCCGGGCGCCAGCTCTGCCGCCGGGACCAGAGGATCAGGTCGTGCGCCCGGGCGAGGGTGTTCACGCTGTCCACCTGCACGAAGCCCAGATCCCCGATCAGCCCCGCCGCGTCGGGATGCGAGGGCGGCCCGATCAGCCCGTGCCGGTCCAGGAACAGGCGCCGCGCCGCCCGGTTGTCCAATCGCCTGATCGCTGCCATTTGCATCCCCTGCCCTGGCCGCCATACTGCCGCCGAAACCCGACGCCCGAAAGGACCCTGCCGACATGGCTTCAGCCCTCATCGTGATCGACGTCCAGAACGACTTCTGCCCCGGCGGCGCCCTCGCCGTCGAGGAGGGAGACCGGATCGTCCAGGGAATCAACGCCCTGATGGCCGAGACGCAGAACGACGGCGGGACCGTGGTCCTGACCCAGGACTGGCACCCGGCCGGCCATTCCTCCTTCGCCTCCTCGCACCCGGGCGCCGAACCGATGAGCATGACCGAGATGCCCTACGGCCCGCAGGTCCTCTGGCCCGATCACTGCATTCAGGGCAGCCACGGGGCGAAGTTCCACGCCGACCTCGAGGTGGACCGCGCCGACCTCATCATCCGCAAGGGCACCAACCCCGCGATCGACAGCTACTCCGCCTTCTTCGAGAACGACCACACCACGCCGACGGGACTGGAGGGGTATCTGCGCACCCTCGGGATCACCGACCTCGTCATGGTCGGCCTCGCCACCGACTTCTGCGTGAATTTCTCCGCCGTGGACGCCGCCGAGCTGGGCTTCAAGGTCGAGGTCCGGCAGGACCTCTGCCGGGGGATCGACCTCGACGGGTCGCTCGCGGCGGCGCGACAGGGAATGGAGAAGGCCGGCGTCACGCTGGCCTGACCCCCCGATGGACCAGACCACCCCGGGCAGCTGTCTCTGCGGCGCCGCACGCTTCGAGATCGCGGGCCCCTTCGAGAGCTTCTACCTCTGCCACTGCGCGCGCTGCCGCAAGGACAGCGGGTCGGCCCATGCGGCCAACCTCT
>JAMWZF010000590.1 GCA_024304875.1 Paracoccaceae bacterium | reverse complement strand
TCAAAACCGGCACCGCGCGTCGCGTTCTGCCGCGCAAGGCGCCAGCGGCCCCGCGAGGGTCCCCCGAAACATCGACCGAAAGCCGCACCCCCATGTCCGACCCCGCCCGTACCGTCCGCGCCGCCGTCTGCCGCGCCTTCGGCGAACCGCTGACCATCGAGGAGATCACCCTCGCCGCGCCCGAGGCGGGACAGGTCGAGGTCGCGCTCGAGGCGGTGGCGATCTGCCATTCCGACATCACCTACATCAAGGGCGACTGGGGCGGCACGCTGCCGGCGGTCTACGGCCACGAGGCGGCGGGGCGGGTCGTCGCGGTCGGCCCCGGCGTGCAGGGCGTGACGGAGGGCGACCGCGTCGTCGTCACCCTGATCCGCTCCTGCGGCCAGTGCCGGTCCTGCGCGACGGGGCACCAGGTCTCCTGCGAGGCGCCCCCGCTCGAGGCGCATCCGCTGACCGACGCCTCCGGCGCACCGCTGGTCAAGGCGATGAACTGCGGCGCCTTCGCAAGCCATGTGGTGGTCGACCGCAGCCAGGTGGTCCCCGTGGGCGACGACATCCCCGCCGCCTCGGCCGCGCTGATCGCCTGCGGCGTCATCACCGGCATCGGCGCGGTCATCAACGCCGCAAACCTCCGCCCCGGCCAGGACGCGGTGGTCATCGGCGTGGGCGGCGTCGGCCTCAACGCGATCCAGGGCGCGCGCATCGCCGGGGCGCGGCGGATCGTTGCGGTGGACCTCTCCGAGGCCAAGCTCGCCGCCGCCCGCGAATTCGGCGCCACCGACACCGTCCTCGCCTCTTCCGAGGCGCCCTGGCACGCCGCCAAGGCGGCCATGGGGCGCGGCGCGGATGCGGTCTTCGTCACCGTCGGCGTCCTGCCCGCCTACGACACGGCCGACCGCTACCTCGGCCCAGGCGGCAAGCTGGTCGCCGTCGGCATGCCCCATTCGGGGGGCCTGTCGGAATGGGAGCCGGTCATGGTCGCCGCCACGGGCCAGCAGATCATCGGCACCAAGATGGGCGACGTGGTGCTGGCCCGCGACATCCCCTGGATGGTCGACCTCTACCGCCAGGGCCGGCTGGAACTCGACGCCCTCGTCTCGCGCACCTGGGCGCTGGACGAGATCAACGAGGCCATCGCCGACACCAAGACGGGCGGCGCGCGCCGGAACGTCATCCTGTTCTGACAGGGGCGGGGTCCGAAGGGGGCGCTGCCCCCCGGCCTGCGGCCTCCCCCCGAGGTATTTGGGGCGAAAAGAGGTCAGAGCACCTCGATCTCGGAGAGGAACCCCGCGACGGCGGCGGTGAAGGCCTCGGGGTGGTCGACGAAGGGCAGGTGCCCGGCCCGGCGGAGCAGGGCGAATCGCGCCTGCGGGATCGTGCCTGCGGTCTCGCGCACCAGGTCGGGCGGCGTCTCCCGGTCGTGGGAGCCGGCGATGCAGAGCACGGGCAGGCGCAGGCCGCTCG
>JAMWZF010000059.1 GCA_024304875.1 Paracoccaceae bacterium | reverse complement strand
GGGCTCGGGCAGGGCGGGCAGAGAGGCGCTCAGGCCCGCCGCGACCCGTCCTGCCTCATCGTCCGCCAGCCGGCCTGTCAGGGTCAGATGCAGGCGGAACTCCTCGAACACAAACGGATAGCCCCACCGTTCGAGAAGAGCCTGCTGCCGCTCGGTCAGATCGGCGGCCTGACGGCGGGCGGTCTCGGCCTCGGTCGGGGGCGCGCGGAACCGGTCGAGCGCCTCGACACAGCGGCCCGCCAGCCGCTCGAGTCCCGCGCTCTCCCCTTCGGGAACCAGCGCCAGGAACCCCGCGATCCGCGTCAGGTGCCACCGCCCGGTCCGGGCCGGAGCGAGGTCACGCGCAAGGCGCTCCATTTCTTCGGTCAGTTCGGCTTCCGTGGCACCCTCGGCGAGGCGGAAGGGCGGCTTCAGCGTGGCATGCAACCCGTATTTCCGAGGCGTCGCGGTGATCGCCCGGATCTCGTCGGCGCTCAGACCCGGCACCTCGGGCGGCGGTTTCGGCACGCCGGCCAGCACGTCCCAGCCCAGCCACGCCGCCCCGAAGTCGGCCAGCGGCCCGCCGGGCAGGTAGTAGATCGCGTAGCGCGTGAACTCGGGCATGGAACGGTCTTTCGAGAGGTATGAATCTGATATGACGCACGAGACCATCCTGGCAAATGCCCGGCTCGTCCTGCCCCAGACCGTGGCGCACGGACACCTCGTCCTCCGGGATGGACGGATCGCCGAGATCGGGACAGGCGCAGCGCCGGCAGGCGCGCTGGACATGCAGGGCGACTACCTCGCTCCCGGCCTGATCGAGCTGCACACCGACAACCTGGAGCGCCACATCTCGCCCCGGCCCAAGGTCGACTGGCCGCACCAGGCCGCCATCGTGGCCCATGACGCCGAGCTTGCCTCCTGCGGGATCACCACCGTCTTCGACGCGATCCGGGTCGGGTCGATCCACTCGCTTCCCCGCTCGGGCGCCCGGAAATACGCCCGCGCCATGGCGGACGAGATCCTGGAGATGCGCAAGCGAGGCGCCCTGCGGATCAGCCACCACCTGCACCTGCGGGCCGAGATCTGTTCCGAGACGCTGGTGGAAGAGCTGGACGAATTCGCCCCCGAGGATCGCATCGGCATCGTCAGCCTGATGGACCACACCCCGGGGCAGCGCCAGTTCACCAACATGACCCAGTTCCGGGCCTACCAGCGGGCCGGGAGCCCGATGGACGACGCGGAATTCGATCGGTACGTGCAGGACCTCAAGGACCTGCGCGGCCGGTTCGGTCCCGCGCACGAGGCGGCGGCGGTCGCCGCTGCGGGGCGGCTCGGCGCGGCGCTGGCGAGCCACGACGACACGACCGAGGGACACGTGAAGACATCGGCCGGCTACGGCATCCGCCTGGCCGAATTTCCCACCACCGAGGTCGCCGCCCGGGCCTGCCGCGACCACGCCATCCAGGTCATCATGGGCGCGCCCAACCTTGTCCGGGGCGGGTCCCATTCCGGCAACGTTTCGGCGGAACGTCTTGCCGATCAGGGGCTTCTGGACGTCCTTTCAAGCGACTACGTGCCCGCGGCCCTGCTGCTTGGCGCGGTCATGCTGGGCGAGCGGTGGGGCGACATGGCCCGCGGCATCGCCACCGTGACGGCAAACCCGGCGCGGGCGACCGGGCTGGACGACCGGGGCCGGATCGCCGAGGGGCTGCGCGCCGATCTGCTGCGCTTTGCGGTCGGCGATCACGTCCCCGTGCCGCGCGGGGTCTGGGTGCAGGGCACGCGCGTGGCCTGAAAGGCGGCGCGCCGCACCCCGAACCTGATCCGACGCCCCGACGATATCGAGGAAATCACGGCCCTTCGGCCCGAGCGATCCACTCAGGTGATGACGTCCGGCGCCTCGCGGCCCGTGTGCGCCTTGAGCCCCGCGATCTCGTCCGCCGCCGCGATGATCGGGGCAAGCGCCTCCTGGGTGTCCTCCTGGAGCCGCGTCCGGTCCGTCTCCACCCGCTCGAGGTAGACCCGGATCGTCGCCCCCTCGGTCCCCGTGCCGCTGAGGCGGAACACCACCCGGCTGCCACCCGCGAAATGCACCGCGATGCCCTGTTTCGTCGCCGTATCGCCGGTGACCGGGTCGGTGTAGGAAAAGTCGCTGGCCTCGGTGACGGTCAGGCCCTGGACCTCCTGGTCCGCCAGGCTGTCGAGCCGGCTGCGCAGGTCGTCCATCATCGCGGTCGCCTTGCCGGCATCCACTGCCTCGTAGTCGTGGCGCGAATAGTAGTTCCGACCGTATTCCGCCCAATGCTCGGCCATGAGGTCCGCCACCGACTTGCCCGTCTTTGCGAGGATATTGAGCCAGAGCAGCACCGCCCAGAGCCCGTCCTTCTCGCGCACGTGATCCGACCCGGTGCCGGCGCTTTCCTCGCCGCAGATCGTCGCGCGGCCATCGTCGAGGAGGGAGCCGAAGAACTTCCAGCCCGTCGGCGTGGCATAGCAGCTGACGCCCTTCACCTCTGCCACCCGGTCCACGGCAGCCGAGGTGGGCATGGAGCGGGCGACGCCCTTCAGCCCCGCCGAATAGCCCGGCGCGAGGTGGATCTGCGCCGCCAGCAGGGCGAGGCTGTCGGACGGCGTGACATAGAGCCCGCGCCCCACGATCATGTTCCGGTCCCCGTCGCCGTCCGAGGCGGCGCCGAAGTCCGGCGCGTCCTCGCCCATCATCACGTCCATCAGGTCCTTGGCCCAGATCGGGTTGGGATCGGGATGGCCGCCGCCGAAGTCCTTCTGCGGCGTTCCGTTCACCACGCTGCCCTCGGGAGCGCCGAGCCGGTTCTCGAGGATCTCGGTCGCGTAGGGTCCGGTGACGGCGTGCATGGCGTCGAAGCGGACGCGGAAGCCGGACTGGAACAATTCGCGGATCGCGCCGAAGTCGAAGAGGTCCTCCATCAGCGCGGCGTAGTCCGCCACCGGGTCGACCACCTCGATAGCCATGTCGCCGAGCGAGGTCTCGCCCACCGTGGCAAGGTCCACATCCTGCGCCTCGGCGATCCGGTATTCCGTGATGGATTCGGTCCGCGCGAAGATCTTGTCCGTCACGCTCTCGGGCGCGGGGCCGCCGTTGGGGGTGTTGTACTTGAGGCCGAAATCCTCGTCCGGCCCGCCGGGGTTGTGACTGGCCGAGAGGATCAGGCCGCCGTCGGTGCCCCGCCCCCGGATCAGGTTCGACGCGGCGGGGGTGGAGAGCAGCCCGTTCTGCCCGACGATGGCCCGCGCAGCGCCGTTGGCTGCCGCCATGCGCAGGATCACCTGGATCGCGCGTTCGTTGAAGTAGCGCCCGTCGCCGCCGATCACGAGGGACTTGCCCTCCACTCCGCCGATCCCGTCGAAGATCGACTGGACGTAATTCTCGAGGAAGTGCTTCCCCATGAAGACCTTCGTCTTCTTGCGCAGCCCGCTGGTGCCGGGCTTCTGGCCCGCGATGGGCGTGGTCTCGACGGTCAGGATTTCCATGGCTCTCCCCCTGCCGGGGTCTCAGCCCCGGTCCTCTTCCTGTGCCAGTGCCACCACCGACGTGCGATGAACTAGCAGCGGTTTCTTCACCGGCAACAGTGGCGCGGAGGGGTCGGCCGTGTCCAGGTGCCTGACCCAGACCATGCCCTCGGGCGCCTTGGGCAGGGTGAACTGGAACGCCTTGCCCCGGTTGAAGACCAGCATCACGGCGGTTTCCAGCGCCGCGTATTCCGGCGTACCGCTCGCGGTGCGCATCTCGGCGATCAGCGCGTCGCGGTCCGTCGCGGCCCAGTCCTCCTCGGTCATCTGGCTGCCGTCGGGATTGCGCCAGAACAGGTCCGGCACCCCGTCGATCAGGCGCTCGCGGGCATGCAGCCAGCGCTTCTGCCGCAGGATCGGGTGCTCCTTGCGGAAGCGGATCATCTGCCGGACGAAGTCGTGGAACGGATCGTCCACGCCCGACCAGTCGATCCAGCCGATCTCGTTGTCCTGGCAATAGGCGTTGTTGTTGCCGCCCTGGCTGTTGCCCAGCTCGTCCCCGCCGAGGATGAAGGGCGTGCCCTGGCTCAGCAGCACCGTCGCCATCATGTTGCGCCGCCGCTGGGCGCGGGCCTCGTTGATCTTCTTGTCGTCGGTCGGCCCCTCGGTGCCGAGGTTGTCGCTGGCGTTGTCGGAATGGCCGTCGGCGTTGTCCTCGCCGTTGGCCTCGTTGTGCTTGCCCTCGTAGGTGACCACGTCCATCAGGGTGAACCCGTCGTGGCAGGTCACCATGTTGACCGAGGACCAGGCCGGTCGGTTGTCGTGGTCGAACCGGACCGCAGAGCCCGAGATCCGTGTCGCCAGCTTGCGCACATGGTCCGCGTCGCCCCGCCAGAACCGGCGGCTCTGGTCGCGGAACTTGTCGTTGTGCTCGCCCCAGGGGCTGGGAAAGGCGCCAAGCTGGTAGCCGCCGGGGCCGACGTCCCAGGGCTCGCAGTAGAACTTGGCGCCCGCCAGCACCGGGTCCTGCCGCACGGCCTGGAAGAAGGGGGCGTTGCGGTCGAACCCGTCCTCCGTCCGCCCCATCGAGGCGCCGAGGTCGAAGCGGAAGCCGTCGACGTGGTAGACCTGCCGCCAGTAGCGCAGGGAATCCATCACCAGCCGCATGACCATCGGGTGCGCGATGTTCAGCGAATTGCCGGTGCCGCTGTCGTTGAGGTAGTAGCGCGGGCTCTCGGCCAGGCGGTAGTAGCTGAAGTTGTCGAGACCCCGGAACGACAGGGTGGGGCCCATGTGGTTGCCCTCGGCGGTGTGGTTGTAGACCACGTCGAGGATCACCTCGATCCCCGCCGCATGCAGCCGCTTCACCGCGCCCTGCACCTCGGCGACCTGGCCGGTCGACAGGTACCGCGGCTCGGGCGCGAAGAAACCGATGGTCTGGTAGCCCCAGTAGTTCGCCAGCCCCTTGGACAGGAGGAACTCGTCCTGCACGAAGGCGTGGACGGGCATCAGCTGCACCGCCGTGATCCCGAGCTGGACGAAATGGTCGATCATCTGGTCCGAGGCGAGGGCGGCGAAGGTGCCCCGCTCGGGGATGTCCGCGCGACCCATGGTCAGGCCGCGAACATGCGCCTCGTAAAGGATCGTGTCCTCGTTCGGCACCGCCGGGAAGGCATCGTCCCCCCAGTCGAAGGCGGTGTCGGTCACCACGCAGCGCGGCATGAACCGGGCGCTGTCCTTGGTGTCGTAGGAAAGGTCGCCCGACCGGGCCGAGGTGTCGTAGCCGAAGAGCGCCGGGTCCCAGCTGATCTCGCCCGACAGCTGCCGCGCGTAGGGGTCCAGCAGGAGCTTGTGCGGATTGAACCGGTGCCCCTCGTCCGGGCGGTAGGGGCCGTGGGCGCGGTAGCCGTACTTCTGCCCCGGCCGCACGCCCGGGATATAGCCGTGCCAGACGTGCCCCTCGCGTTCGGGCAGGTTGATGAGGATATGCTCGCGGTTGTCGTCGTCGAACAGCGACAGCGACATCAGGGTCGCATGCTGGGAGAAGACGGCGAAGTTCGTCCCCTCGCCGTCATACGTCGCCCCCAGCGGCCAGGGCCGCCCCGGTTTCACCGCTACATTGCTGCTCATGCCGCGCCGACAAGGTCCTTGTATATCGCGGCATAGGCCGCTGCGGATGTATCCCACCCCACTGGTTGGGACATCGCGTTGCGCGTCATCTGGTTCCAGATTTCCTCACGCGCGTAAAGATCGCACAACCGCGTCAGGGCCAACGATAGCGCATCTGTGTTAACAGGATGAAATTGCAGGCCGGTCGCCACTTTTCGCGCCAGTGCGGCGGGCGAGGCGGGGATGACCGTGTCGGCGAGGCCCCCGGTCAGCGCGACGAGGGGAATCGTCCCGTAGCGCAGGCCGTAGAGCTGGGTCAGGCCGCAGGGCTCGAACCGGCTGGGCACGAGGATCGCGTCGCCGCCGGCGATCATCCGGTGCGACAGCGGCTCGTCGTAGCCGATCCGCACCGCGACGTTGCGGTCCTTGGCGAGGCCGTGGAAGCGATGCTCGAGGTGGGCGTCGCCCGAGCCGAGAAGGGCCAGCTGCCCGCCGCCCTCCAGGAGGGCGGGCAGGGCGTCGGCCAGCATGTCGAGGCCCTTCTGCTCGGTCAGCCGCGAGACGACGACGCAGAGCGGCCCTTCCGCATCCGTCGGCAGGCCCATCGCATCCTGCAGGGCGCGCTTGTTCTTCGCCTTGCCCTTGGGGCTCTTGTACGGCGTGATCGCCGGGTCCGTCTCGGGGTCCCAGGCGGCGGTGTCGATGCCGTTGAGGATGCCGGTGAGATCCTCCGCCCGACCGCGCAGCACGCCGTCCATGCCCATCCCGAACTCGGGCCGCATGAGCTCTGCCGCGTAAGTCTCTGACACCGTGTTGAGTTTTGAGGCGTAAAGCAGTCCCGCCTTCAGCGCCGAGACCCGGCCCCAGAACTCGAACCCCTCGCGGTGGAAGTCGGCCCGGTCGAGGCCCATGGCCTCGATCTTCCCTTCCGGCGCAAGGCCGTGGAAGGCGATGTTGTGGATGGTCAGCAGGCTTGGCGTCGCGCCGTCCAGGAAGTAGGGCGCAAGGGCTGCCTGCCAGTCGTGGCAATGGATGAGGTCCGGGCGCCAATCCCCTGCCATGCCATCACAAATTCCCTCCGCGACCCGGCAGAAGGCGGCGTAACGCTCGGGGTTGTCGGGCCAGTCCCGGCCGTCCGGACCGAGGTAGATGTTGCCGTCGCGGGCGAAGTGGTCGGGGGCGTCATAGACCATGAGGTCCAGTCCGGCCGCCTGCGCCGCCAGCAGCCGCGCCGGGGTGCCCGTCACCGGATCGGCGCCGGTCCAGACTTCCGTGCCAGATGCGATCGCCTTCATCACCGCCGGATAGCCCGGCAGCAGCGTCCGCATCTCGATGCCAAGCGGTGCAAGGGCCGCGGGCAGGGCGCCGGCGACATCCGCCAGTCCGCCGGTCTTGACCAGCGGCGCGCACTCCGAGGTGACGGACAGGACCTTCATGTCAACGGCTTACTGCGCCGCAGACCAGGCGTCCACCATCGGCTGGGTGATCAGGGTGGTGCCCTTCTCGGACACGCGGAAATACTTCGCGTCCTCCTTGGGATCCTCGCCGACCACCAGCTTTTCGGGGATCTCGACCCCCCGGTCGATCACCACCTTGGTCAGCCTGGCGTGACGGCCCACGACGACCCCCGGCAGGACCACGGCGTGGTCCAGCACCGCGTAGGAATTGGTGTGCACCTCGGTGAACAGCAGCGAATTGCGCACCTCGGTGCCCGAGATGATGCAGCCGCCCGACACCATCGAGGAAATCGCCATGCCCCGCCGGTCCTTCTCGTCATGGATGAACTTGGCCGGCGGCACGTTCTCGGCATAGGTCCAGACCGGCCACTCCGGGTCCCAGAGGTTCAGCTCGGGCGTGAAGTTGGTCAGGTCGATGTTGGCCTGCCAGAAGGCGTCCACGGTGCCGACGTCCTTCCAGTAGCTCGGCGCGCCCTCGGGCCGGACGCAGCTGTCGTCGAAGCGATGCGACATCGCCTTGCCGTTCTTGACGATGTCCGGGATCAGGTCGTTGCCGAAATCGTGGCTGGAGTTGGGGTCGGCGGCGTCGGCCAGCAGCAGCTCGCGCAGGTATTTCCACGAAAAGACGTAGATCCCCATCGAGGCGAGGGCGACATCGGGATTGTCCGGCGTGCCCGGCGGATCGGCCGGTTTCTCGAGGAAATCGGTGATCTGGCCCGATGCATCCGTCGCCATCACGCCGAAGGCGGTGGCCTCCATCCGCGGCACGGTCAGGCAGCCGACGGTGACGTCCGCCTTGCTCTCCACGTGCTGGCGCAGCATCACCTCGTAATCCATCTTGTAGATATGGTCGCCGGCCAGGATCACGATGTATTCAATGCCGTAGCTGTCGATGATGTCGACGTTCTGGGTCACCGCGTCTGCGGTGCCGCGGTACCAGTCCTCGCCGCCCATCCGCTGGGAGGCGGGCAGGATGTCGAGGAACTCGTTGCGCTCGGAGCGAAAGAAGTTCCACCCCCGCTGGCAGTGCCGGATCAGGGAATGCGCCTTGTACTGGGTCGCCAGCGCCATCTTGCGGATGCCTGAGTTCATCGCGTTCGACAGCGCGAAGTCGATGATCCGGGCCTTGCCGCCGAAGTAGACCGCCGGCTTCACCCGCCGGTCCGTCAGCTCCTTGAGCCGCGATCCGCGCCCGCCCGCGAGGACAAAGGCGAGGGTGCGTTGGGTCAGTCGTCTGTTGCGGTCCATCTTTGTCCTCCTTGGCGCCCCTCAGCGGGGGCTGAACATCAGTGTCGAGAGCGGCGGCAGGGTCAGGTTCAGCGAGTGGCCCTGCCCGTGGGCCGCCACCTCCTCGGCCTCGGCCGCGCCCATGTTGCCCCGGTCACCGCCGCCGTAGGCACTTGAATCGGTGTTGAGAATCTCGGTCCAGGTCCCGCCCTGCGGCACGCCGATCCGGTGGGAGGTCCGCTCAATCGGGGTGAAATTGCAGACCACCAGCACCGGCGCGTCGCCCTCGTTCCCGTAGCGGCAGAAGGCCAGCACCGACTGGTCGGCATTGCTCGCGTCGATCCACCCGAACCCGTCCGGCTCGCAGTCCTTGACGTGCAGCGCCGGGGTGTCGCGGTAGAGGTGGTTGAGGTCGCGCACCAGCGCCTGAAGCCCGCTGTGCGGCGCCCGGTGGGCGGCGTCCCAGTCCACCTGCGCGTCGTGGTTCCATTCGCTCGGCTGGCCGAACTCGACCCCCTGGAACAGCAGTTTCTTGCCCGGATGCCCCCACATGTACCCGAAATAGGCGCGCAGATTTGCAGATTTCTCCCAATCGTCGCCCGGCATCTTCTCCCACATGGAGCCTTTGCCGTGGACGACCTCGTCATGGCTGATCGGCAGGATGAAGTTCTCGGTGAAGGCCCAGGACAGCGTGTTGGTCACCTGGTGGTGGTGATACTTGCGGTGGATCGGCTCGCGGCTGATGTAGTCGAGCGTGTCGTTCATCCAGCCCATGTTCCACTTGTAGCCGAAGCCGAGGCCGCCGCCGTCCACCGGCGCGGAGACGCCCGGGAAGGCGGTGCTCTCCTCGGCCACGGTCATCACGCCCTCGCAGCGGCCGTAGACCTCGGTGTTCATCCGCTGCATGAAGGCGATCGCCTCGAGGTTCTCGCGCCCGCCGTGAACGTTGGGGACCCACTGGTCGTGGGGCCGCGAGTAGTCGCGGTAGAGCATCGAGGCCACGGCATCCACGCGCAGCCCGTCGACGTGGTATTCCTCCAGCCAATAGAGCGCGTTGGCGACAAGGTAGTTCGCCACCTCCCGCCGCCCGTAGTTGAAGATCAGGGTGTTCCAGTCGTGGTGGAAGCCCTCGCGCGGGTCCTCGTGCTCGTAAAGCGCGGTGCCGTCGAAGCGGCCGAGGCCGTGCGGGTCGGTCGGGAAATGCCCCGGCACCCAGTCGATCAGCACCCCGAGGCCGGCCTGGTGCGCGGCCTCGACGAGGTCGCGGAACTCGTGCGGCGGCCCGAAGCGGATGGTGGGGGCATAGAGGCCGACGGGCTGGTAGCCCCAGGAGCCGTCGAAGGGAAACTCGCTGACCGGCATCAACTCGAGGTGGGTGAAGCCCATGTCCTTGGCGTAGCCGACCAGATCCTCGGCGGCTTCCTTGTAGGACAGGGGCCGGCCGCCCTGATCCCAGATCCGCTTCCAGGATCCCAGGTGGACCTCGTAGACGGAGATCGGCGCGTCCCGGCGATTGCGCGCGGCGCGGGTCTCCATCCACGCGTCGTCGGTCCAGCCATAGCCCGAGATGTCGCGTACCACGCTGGCGGTCGCCGGCGGGTGCTCGGCGCCGAATCCCACCGGGTCGGCCTTCTGGGGCAGCGGCTGGCCGTGGCGGTCGACCACCTCGTACTTGTAGGCGGTGCCGTCACCGATGCCGGGGACGAAGATCTCCCACACGCCGGTGCCGCCGCGCTTGCGCATGACGTGGCGCCGCCCGTCCCAGTGGTTGAAGTCGCCGATCACCGAGACGCGCCGCGCGTTGGGCGCCCATACGGCGAAATGGGTGCCCTGCGCGCCCTCGTGCTCCATGACGTGGGCGCCCAGGGCCTCCCAGAGCCGCAGGTGCGTGCCCTCGCCGAGGAGATACTCGTCGAGGTCGGACAGCACGGGACCGAAGCGGTAGGCGTCGTCCTGGGTCCATTCGGACCCGTCCGAGGCGACGCCCTTCAGCCGGTAGTCGCGGGTCGTGGGCACGGGACCGCAGAACAGCGGACCGTGCAGGCGGGGCAGGGGATGCTCCACCCCGTCGATCACGGCACACAGGGTGTCGGCCCAGGGGTCGAAGGCGGTGATCCAGGTCTTCCCGGCAAAGTCGCGGGGGCCAAGGACGGCGAAGGGCTCCGCGTGGCGGCCCTCGGCGATGGCCAGGGCCTCCCATTCGGGAATCGGCGGCGTGTCGAGCGCGGTTCCGGTCATGTCCTCCCCGGGGGTTTTGCCCTCAAGGATGTGATGCAATCGGGTGCGCTGTCAAAGGATGAAGTCGGCGGGCAACGACTTGCTTGCCAGCGCCTCGGCATTGGGGATGTCGTTGGCCTCGGCCCGGCGGGTCGCGGCGGTGCGCGAGAACCCGTGGCTGAGCCAGCGCTGGATCAGGCGGCTGCGCAGTTCGGGCAGGGGCACGTCGATGCGCACCTTCAGGTCCCACAGGGGCGCAAGGCCGGACCAGGGCGCGGCGTCGTAAAGAAGGTAGTTGCCTTCGACGATGACGACCTGGGTGTCCTTGTCCACCACCTCTGCCCCGGCGATGGCGATGTCGCGGGCGCGGTCGAAGACCGGATAGACGACTTCCGCCCCGCCGCGCAGACGGCCGATCAGGTGGACGAAGCCCTCGGCATCGAAGGTCTGCGGCGCGCCCTTGCGGTTCAAGAGACCCCGCGCCTCCAGCACCCGGTTGTCGAGGTGGAAGCCGTCCATCGGCACCACGCAGGACTTGCACTTCTGCGCGTTGAGACGGCGATTCAACTCGCTTGCCAGCGTGGACTTGCCCGAGGCGGGGGCCCCGGCGATGGCCACGATCAGGCGCGAGCGATCCGCGCGCATGGCGTGGATCGGCTCGGCGAGGGCGGTGACCTGGCGGCTGATGTCGATCATGGGGTCGAACCTTGGGTTCTTCGGGAACCGGCGCAAGCCGTAACCCGGCGGGCGGCCGAGTGCGACCGATTCCCGCCGACTTGCGGGCCAGTGTGACCTGAATCCGCCGGTTTGACTTCCGCCGCCGGGCACGCAGACTTGGAGGATGACGTTCCGGACCCTCTGGGGAAAATTGCGCGCTCTCGGAGCCCTGCAGGTCGACAGCAACGTCGGCCAGAACGCCGCCGCGGTGGCGTTCTTCGGGATGTTCTCGCTGTTTCCGGGGTTCGCCGCGCTGATCGCTGTCTTCGGCCTGCTCGCCGATCCCGCGGTGGTGCAGCAGCAGGCCGAATTGCTGGTCGAGGTGATGCCGCCCGGCACCTGGGACATTTTGAACGGGCAGCTGACCGCGCTATTGACGGCCCGGCCCGAGACCCTCGGCTGGGCCTCGCTGGTGTCGCTGGGCATCGCGCTGTGGTCCACGCGCCTCGCGATCGCGGCCCTGATCCACGGGCTGAACGAGGTCTTCCAGGTCCGGGCGCGCGGCGGGTTCAGGAGCGTCGTCGTCGCGCTCCTGCTGACGGCGAGCCTGATCGGCGTCGGCGTGGTCGCCCTGCTTCTGGTCGTCGTGGCGCCGGTGGTGCTGGCCTTCATCCCCCTCGGACCCTGGGCCCAGATCGGGGCGGACCTACTGCGCTGGGCGATCTCGCTCGCCGTTCTGATGGCGGCGCTCGGCCTGCTCTACAAGTTCGGGCCGAACCGGCGGGGCCAGCGCCTCGGCTGGATCACCCCCGGCGCCGCCGTCGCGGTCTTTCTCTGGCTCGCCGCCTCCTGGGGGTTCTCGTTCTACCTGGTCAATTTCGGCAACTACAACGAGGTCTACGGTTCCATCGGGGCGGTCGCGGCCCTGCTGATGTGGTTCTACATCTCGGCCTATCTGATCCTGCTGGGAGCGGCCGTGAACGCGATCTTCTCGCGCAACGGACGCGCGTCGGCCTCGACGTAGCGCAGGCCGATCAGGCCCGGCAGGGCTGGCGCCACCGCAACGCACGATCCCAGGCCCGGGACTGAAGCATCGCCACCGTCTCGCCCGCCGCGCCGATCCTCTCGAAGCCGCCGTGGGTGAGGTCGAGCCGGGTGCCCTCCGCTGCAGGGGAAAAGACGACCAGCACGTCGGTGGGGCTGTCCTCCTCCCCGCCGAGGTACCATTCGACCCCGAGGGCGCGGCCCGGCTCCCATCTCGTGATCCGGCCCCAGGTCTCGCGCCGTCCGTCCCGGCCGGCCCCGGTGATCCGCCCGCCCTCGCGAGGCTCGACCGTCACCTTCGTGCCGGGCCCGGTGCGCCGGGTTTCCGGCC
>JAMWZF010000589.1 GCA_024304875.1 Paracoccaceae bacterium | reverse complement strand
ACCGTAGAGGGCGTCGGCGCCCTCGCCGCCGATGAGCCTGTCGTTCCCCCTTCCGGCGCGGATCTCGTCGGCGCCATCCCCGCCGTCGATGACGTCGTCTCCGCGCCGCGCCCTGATGCGATCGGCGCCGCCCATGCCATAGAGCAGGTTCGCCGCGTCGTTGCCTTTCAGAATGTTGTCGTTGTCTGCGCCGCGGCCGTCGATCGCGTCGGCGCCGACGAGTACCAGCTTCTCGGTGTCGTCCGCCATGGTGAAGTCCACCGAAGACCGCACGACATCCCATCCGCCGAGGCCCTGGACCTGGGTGCCGGCGGCGTCCACCTCGAAGACGTCCTTGCCGCTCGTTCCGGTGAGGACCACGGCAGGCCCGGCATCCGGTTCCGCCGGCGGCTCCTCGGGGTCGGGCCCGGGGGCCGGCACGGGACCCGGCGCCTCGTCTTCCCGGTCGGGGTCGCCGTGATGCACGCCGGGGCCGGTAAATACCCCGTCGATCGCCGAGAGATCGAGGAAGGCGAGATCGGCGAGCCTCAGGGCACCGTCCGAGAACAGCGCCCACTCGATGTCGGTCAGCGTGTCGCGGCCTTCGCCCCTGGCGTCGCCCTCGCCCTTGATCTCCACGTCGCCCCCGACGCTCCGGACGGTGAAGTCCTGATACCGGCCGGCATAGACCGCGATGTCCTCGCCGCCTGCGCCGTTCAGCACGTCGTTGCCGGCTCCTCCGGTCAGCATATCGTTCCCGGCGCCGCCCGAGAGTGCGTCGTGACCGCCCTGACCATCCAGCCAGGAGCCGGTGTCATACCCCTCGATGACATCGACCCGCTTGGACCCGACGATGTAGCCGAACTTGACGGTATTCGCATCGGCATCGGTGACGCTGCCATAATGGGTGCTTTCGGTGTTCACGAAGAGCGTCGGCGACATCAGGTCCGCCTCGGCCACCCGCACCGAGCGGTCGACATTGACGGTGTTGTCGTGATCCCGGCCGCCGTGGAAGTTGATGTCGCGATCCGTCGAAGCGACGTGAACGTCGTTCCCTGCCGCGGAGGTCCAGGAGGCGAAGACCACGGAATGCCGCATCCCGGCGTCCGTGAGGTCGCTGAAGCTGCTGTCGTAGGTGTCGCGGATCTGAATGGCGTAGCCGTTGCCGCCCGCCCCCTTGTTGTGGGCGCCGGTAATCTCGATGTCCTCGCCCGTGACGTTGGTGCTGCGCGCAAGGTTGATACCGAGCGAGGGCACGTCATGGGCGGCGATATCGAAGAGGGACAGATCGTCGGTGCCGTTCACCTGGATCACCGCGTCGCGGTGATACTCGGAGAGGGTGTTCTCGAAACGCGCGGGATCCGCGGGGCCGAGGCCGTAGTCGACGCTGAAGCCGCCGAGCACGATGTCCTCTGCAATGGCGATCTCGCGGACCGTCGTCTCCGACGTCGTGAAATCGAAATGCACGCCGCCGGCGAGCGTCAGCAC
>JAMWZF010000588.1 GCA_024304875.1 Paracoccaceae bacterium | reverse complement strand
GCTTGCGCGTGGCGCGCACGAGGCTGATCGTCTGGGTCTCTTCGCCGAGGGCGAGTGTCGCCTTGCGCAGGATCTCGATCCCCTCTTCGGAGTTCGCGGGCAGCGCCTTGGGCGAGATCGGTTCGCCCACGGTGATGCGGAACGGCTGGCGGTCCTTGTTCAGCATCTCGTGGAAGAGGGTGATGTCGCGCAGTGTCGGGTGCAGGAAGTCGAAGAGGTAGAACAGAACCGAGTTGCGGGCCCGGATGTTCACCGGGATCACCGGCAGCTCGAACTTGCGGGCGAGCATGGCGGCGCTGGGCATCCATTCGCGCTCGTGCAGTTGCAGGCCCCGGCGCTTGGCCAGGCGGCCCGACGGGAAGATCACGCCGAGCCGGCCCTGTTCCACGGCCTTGCGGGTGAAGGCCATCGTCCCGCGGGTCTTGGAGTGGCTGCGCTTTTCCTTGCGCCACTCCACCGGGCAGATGAAGTCGTCCATCTGCGGCATGACGCGCAGGATGTCGGAGTTGGCGAAGAAGTAGGCGTCGTCCCGTATGGGCTTCAAAAGGTGCTGCAGGATGATCCCGTCGCCGATGCCGGTGGGATGGTTCGCGACGATCATCGCCGGCCCGTGCGCGGGGATGTTGCCGAGGCCCGTCGCCTCGACGTCCTTCGACAGCATCTCGCCGACGTGGTCCATGATCTCGATGGAGTTGGCATGCTCCAGCGACTTGGCGATGCGGATCGTCTTGTCGTAGCTGAGCGTGCGGTTCAGGATCCAGCGAACCAGACGCGTCCCCGGGCGGTTCCGATACAGCCAGGGGGCACGTTCGGCAATCAACGGATCGATTCTGTCTTCCATGAGATGCCTTGCACCACCGCCATGTAACGTCTGCGTAAATTAGCACAAATGGGCGGCAGGTCCATAATGTCGCCCGGAAGTGGTGAATTCGCGCCGTCCGCCTAGCGCCTTGCAGGCGGGAGTTCCAGTCCCGTCACGCCCGATCGTCAATCCGCCAGCATCCGTCCCACCATCTCGCCAAGGTTGCGGCTGAGGCCGTCGCGGGCCCCGATCCGCTCCAGTTCCGCCGCCATCAGCCCCTGCCTGTCCTGGTCGTAGCGCCGCCAGGTCGAGAAGGCCGAGGACATCCGCGCCGCGGTCTGCGGGTTCACGCCGTCGAGGCGGATCAGCCAGTCGGCGAAGAACCTGTACCCGGTGCCGTCGGGCCGGTGGAAGCCGGCGAAATTCCCGGGCAGGGCGCCGACGACGGACCGGAACCGGTTGGGATTGGTCCAGTCGAACTCCGGGTGCTCGGTCAGCCGGTCGGCGGTGGCGACCGCCTCCTCGGGCGGGCAGCCGGAGACCTGAAGGGCGAACCACTTGTTCAGGACGAGGAAATCGTCGCGCCAGCGGGTTTCGAAGGCCGCGAGGGCCTCTTCGCCCGCACCGATCGCGACGAGGGACGACAGCGCTGCCATCGACAGGGTCATGTTG
>JAMWZF010000587.1 GCA_024304875.1 Paracoccaceae bacterium | reverse complement strand
CGATGCGGCAGTGCCGGACGGGCTCTGCCGCGCGAAGGGCCGGGGCCGGGTCCGCCTCGGCGACGACCGCCTGCGCGTGGCTGCGGCTCACGGCCTCCGCCGCCTTCACGACGCTGCCCCAAGGCAGCATCGCGGTCGCCAGAACAACCAGAAGGAGGGCGCGCAGGGTGGTCATGGTCCGGGATGTGACCCGGAACCGCGCTGCGGCCAAGGGCCTCACGCCGAAGTGACGCCGCATGGGCGCGGTTTCGCTCTCTGGATTCGATGCCATCGAAGTCGACGCCATCCCAGACAACCGCAGAAGGGCCCGTCAGCCCCGCCGTGTCCCGCGCCGGCGGCGTAGGCACAGGCGGCTGTCATCGGAAGGGACCCGCATCCATCTGTCTTTGGACCCCAAACATCCCGGGGGGCACGCAGGGAGGGGGGTCGTCAGTGTCGCGCCATTGGTCCGAGCGACCATGACGACGCTCCCTCTGCCGGTGCCGCCCTCAGCCCGCCCGTTTCATCCCCATGACCCGCGCCCGCGCCCGGGGGTCGCTGTCGAAGAGGCTCGCCAGCTGTTCGGTCATCGCGCCGGCCAACTGCTCTACATCGGTGATCGTCACCGCCCGGTCGTAGTAGCGGGTGACATCGTGGCCGATGCCGATGGCGAGGAGTTCGACCGCCCGGCGCTTCTCGATCATGGCGATCACGTCGCGCAGGTGCTTCTCGAGGTAGTTGGCGGCGTTCACGCTGAGGGTCGAATCGTCGACCGGCGCGCCGTCGGAGATGACCATCAGGATCTTGCGCTGCTCGGTCCGCCCCAGCATCCGGCGGTGCGCCCATTCGAGGGCCTCGCCGTCGATGTTCTCCTTCAGGAGGCCTTCCTTCATCATCAGGCCGAGGTTCTCGCGCGCCCGCCGCCAGGGGGCGTCGGCGGACTTGTAGATGATGTGGCGCAGGTCGTTCAGCCGACCGGGGGCAGGGGGGCGACCCTGCGCCAGCCAGTCCTCGCGGGCCTTGCCGCCCTTCCAGGCGCGGGTGGTGAAGCCGAGGATCTCGACCTTGACCTGGCAGCGCTCGAGCGTGCGGGCGAGGACGTCGGCGCAGATCGCGGCAATGGAGATCGGCCGGCCCCGCATGGAACCGGAATTGTCGAGGAGCAGGGTCACGCAGGTGTCGCGGAACTCCATGTCCTTCTCGACCTTGAAGCTGAGCGGCGTCGTGGGGTTCGCCACCACCCGCGCCAGGCGCCCGGCGTCGAGGATGCCTTCCTCGCGGTCGAACTCCCAGCTGCGGTTCTGCTGCGCCTGAAGCCGGCGCTGGAGCTTGTTGGCGAGGCGGCTGACGGCCCCCTTCAGCGGCTCCAGCTGCTGGTCGAGGTAGGCGCGCAGGCGCTCCAGTTCCGCCGGTTCGGCCAGTTCCTCGGCGCCGATCTCCTCGTCGTCCTTGGTCGACCAGACGACGTAGTTGGGGTCGGCCTCGCTGGCGGGGGG
>JAMWZF010000586.1 GCA_024304875.1 Paracoccaceae bacterium | reverse complement strand
AGGGGCAAAACGCCATTTTGCCAAAGCCGGCCGCCGCTGACCTGGCACGGGGTCAGGCCACCTCTTCGAGGTCCGCGATGCCGACCCCGGCGCCCGGAAGGCGGCCGGCCATCGTGGGCGAGCAGGTCACGCGGCGCCAGCTGTCCGGTCGGGCGAAAAGTTCGCGCAGCAGGGCGTTCGTCAGCGCATGACCGGCGCGCACGCCGGTATAGCGGCCGAGGATCGGGGCGCCGGCGGTGTACAGATCGCCAAGCGCGTCGAGCATCTTGTGCCGCACCGCCTCGTCCGCATGGCGCAGGCCGCCGGGAGACAGGACCCTGTCGCCGTCGACGACAACCGCGTTCTCGAAGGTCCCGCCCAGGGCAAGGCCGTGGGCCTGCATCGCCTTCACGTCCGCGAGACGGCAGAAGGTCCGACTGTCGGCAAGATCGCGCACGAAGGCGCCGTTGGCCATGCCGAGCGTCCGGTGCTGGGCGCCGATGGCGGCATCGGGAAACTCGATGGCGAAGTCGATCTGAAGCGAGGTGGCGGGCGACAGCCGGGCCACCGCGCCGCCGCGGCGGACCTCGACGGCCTCGCGGATCTCGATCACCTCGAGCGGGGCCGTCAGCCGGCGCACGCCGGCCTTGAGAATGCCTTCCACGAACTGGCGCGCGGAACCGTCGAGGATCGGAACCTCGGGTCCGTCGATCTCGGCCAGGACGTTGTGGACGCCGCAGCCGGCAAGGGCCGCCATGACATGCTCGATGGTGGCGACGGAAACCCCCTCGGCGGTTTCGATCCGCGTGTTGAGCGGGGTCTGGACGGCGTGGGACCACAGGGCCGGTATCTCGCCAGTTCCGACGGGCAAATCGCTCCTGCGGAAGACAATGCCATGCCCCGCCGGCGCGGGACGCAGACGCAGACGCGCCAAGGCCCCCGAGTGCAACCCGGCTCCTTCGAACACGACATCGTTGCGCAGCGTCGTCTGCACGGAAGCTCCTACTCGCCTGTATCCGTTTGTTGACAAAGACCTAATGGGTCAGGGTCGCTCACTCAAATAACGCTTTGCAACCAATTACTACAGCCTGCAAGAGATTGTTCTGAATGGACAATTCGAGAGATGCCCGGCACTGCCCGCCTTCAGGATGCCGCGCTGCGGCGTGACAGGTGTTCGCGGGAGAGGATCCCCCTGATCCATTCGTCATGCCGGATGCCGTCAATCAGCGCCGCCTCCCGCGCATGAAGACGGACGTGCCCCACCGGGCGACCGTCGGCCTCGACGAGCCGGCCGCACGGCATCGACTCCAGCCGGGCCGCCCGGTCCCTCCGCTTCCTGACGGGCGCGTCTGCGTGCCGGCCCATCGCCGCCGCCGTACATGCGACGGATCCCGGGATCGACCGGGTGGCTGGCGTAGGCGGCGACCGCCGCGCGCCCCACCGGGCAGAGCATGACCTGGACGGGTAAGGCGGGCCGTCGCTGCATCGGGCCAGATCACCCTG
>JAMWZF010000585.1 GCA_024304875.1 Paracoccaceae bacterium | reverse complement strand
GCTCAGGGACGATGCCTCTGCGTGAAGGAGCGTCACGCGCGACCGGGTGGCCTCGGGTTCCTCGCGGAGCGCCCGGCGCAGGGCTTCGAGGGCGAGCGGGTCGGAGTCGATCGCGAGCACGGCCTGGCCAGCGCGGGCCAGCGGGATCGCGATCCGCCCGTCGCCGCAGCCGATGTCGAGCAGGCGCAGGTCCTCGAATGGCCTGTCCGCCGTCAGGTCGCGGTCGAACTCCGCCGCGATCTGTTCGGTCACGTAGGACAGACGGACCGGGTTCATCATGTGCAGCGGCTTGAACTTGCCGCTCTCGTCCCACCATTCGTCTGCCATCGCCTGGAATTTGGCGATTTCGGCGTCGTCGATCGTGCTTTGGGCGGTTTGCATCGTCTGACCCATCGTGCCATGGCTGTAAGGCCGCTATATAGGACGGTAATGGACAAGGTCTCAGGGCAAAAACGCGCAGCCGCGCATCTGTATCCGGCGATCGACCCGTTCGACAGCCGGATGCTGGACGTGGGCGACGGGCATCGGCTGTACGTCGAGCAGTCAGGCAATCCCGACGGCATCCCCGTGGTCGTGCTGCACGGCGGCCCCGGCGGCGGCTGTTCGCCCGCGATGCGCCGCTATTTCGACCCGCAGAAGTACCGCGCGATCCTGTTCGACCAGCGCGGCTGCGGCCGGTCCCGGCCCCATGCGAGCGTGGAGGACAACACGACCTGGCACCTCGTCGCGGATATCGAACGCATCCGCGAGGAGCTTGGCATCGACCGCTGGATCGTCTTCGGCGGGTCCTGGGGCGCGACCCTGGCCCTGGTCTACGGGCAGGAGCACCCGGAGAGGACCGCGAGCCTGATCCTGCGCGGCGTCTTCCTGATGACGCAGGCAGAGCTCGACTGGTTCTACGGCGGCGGCGCCGGCCGGTTCTGGCCCGAGCTGTGGGAGAGTTTCGCCGGCATGGTTCCCGAGGATGAGCGCGGAGACCTGATCGCGGCCTATCACCAGCGCCTGTTTTCGGGCGACCTCGTGACCGAGACGCGGTTCGCCCGCGCCTGGGCGAGCTGGGAGAACGCCCTTGCCTCGATCGACAACGATGGGGTGACGGGGGAAAGCCCTGCCGACTACGCCCGCGCCTTCGCGCGGCTGGAGAATCACTATTTCACCAACGCCGGCTTCCTTGGCGACAAGGCGATCCTGAACCCCCACCGCATGGCCCGGATCGCTCGTATCCCCGGGGTCATCGTGCAGGGCCGCTACGACATGATCTGCCCGCCGACCTCGGCCTGGCGGCTGTCGCGGGCCTGGCCGAAGGGACGGCTCAAGATGGTGGGCAAGGCGGGGCATGCCCTGTCCGAGCCGGGGATTTCCTCGGAACTGGTTCGGACGATGGACCTGATCGCCGAGCGTCCCGAACGGATCGTCGAATGAGCGCCGCGCTGGGCACCCGCCGTCGCCTGCTCGCGGGCGATGGCGAGGCCGTCGGGCGACAGGC
>JAMWZF010000584.1 GCA_024304875.1 Paracoccaceae bacterium | reverse complement strand
CCCCGCGCGCTGGTGGACGAGCGGATCTTCGAATGGCACCGGGAGGCCGAGGGTTACAAGATCCGCCACGTCCCCGCCGGTCTGCCCGACATGCTGAAGACCGACGCGATGCTGGAATGGGAATACGCCCCCTCCCTCGGCCGGACCACCGGTCAGGCCGTCGGTGCATCCCGCGACCGGCTCAACTGGATGAGCGGCGCACGCTCGGATTACGAAATCGCGGTGCCACTCTACGAACTGGCCAGCCTGGCCCGCGGCGAGGGCTACTACGCCGGCCTGCCCCGCGACTTGCGTCTCGAACAGCTGGACAACTTCGCCCGCCTGCACGACCGGCTGTTCCCCGGCCTGCGCGTCTTCCTCTTCGACGCGCGCAGGCTCTTCTCGGCCCCGGTCACGATCTTCGGGCCCCTGCTGGCGGTGGTCTACATGGGGTCGAACTACCTCGTCTTCCGCGATGCCGACCGGGTCGGCACGATCACCCGCCACTTCGACCGGCTGGTGCGCGACGCGACCGTGTCGGACCGGGAGTTCCCGAACGAGCTGGAGCGGCTCAAGGGCGAGATCGGGGGCTAGGACGGGCCGAATCCCGCCTTACGGGCGCATCGTGGGCCATCGTCGCGCAGGGCTGCGATGCCTGCTCCAAAAGATGAGTATTTGGACCAGCCCGAAGAGGATGGAGCGCACCCTGCTGCGTCGGGCTGGCGGAAATACTCATCTTCGGGAGTCCGGTCCGCGGCCGGCGCTCCACATGGCCGGTGACCCGTAAGACGGGGCCCGGCCCGCCCTACCGGCGGATCAGGCGCGTGGTGTCGTAGCCGTTGAAGTCCAGCAGTTCGAGCGCGGCGGCGTAGCGGTCGTCCGGGATCGGCCCGCCCCGGTTCAGGACCCGCCCGAAGGAGCCGTCCGGGGTGCCGATCACCGCCGTGCGGTAGCCGACGTCGACCCAGAGGATCCAGATGTCGGGGCCTACGCCTCCCGAGAACCGGCCCGGCCCTTGTTCGCTGGCAGGCCGCCTCGGGACCGGGATACTCGGCCACCACCTCCCAGTCGCCGGCGAAGCGCGCCACCTCGAACAGGGCGGCCGATCCGATGGGCGCGCCGTCGCGGCGGAAGCTGTCCTGCGGCGGCGGCGCGGCGCAGGCGGCGAGGGCGAGGCAGAGGACGAGGGCGCGGTGCATGTCGCCCCCCTGCCCCATCGCGCGGCCAAGCGCCAGCGGGCATGACAGAGCACATTGCACTTGCGGCAATCCCGCCATAGAGACCCGTCCGAACTTGTCAGGGACGCCTCATGTCCATTCTCGTGATGAAATTCGGCGGCACCTCGGTCGCCACGCTCGACCGGATCCGGCGGGCAGCCAAGCGTGTCGGCCGCGAGGTCGCCGCCGGGCACGACGTCATCGTCATCGTCTCGGCCATGGCGGGCGAGACGAACAAGCTGGTCGGCTACGTCGACGAGACCTCGCCGCTCTACGATGCGCGCGAATACGA
>JAMWZF010000583.1 GCA_024304875.1 Paracoccaceae bacterium | reverse complement strand
TGCCCGGCGAGGCCGAAGCCGGTCACGTCCGTCATCGCATGGGCGCCGGAGAGGATTTCGGCTGCCGCCCCCTGCCCTTCGGCCATGCGCGCCAGCACCGCCGCCACGTCCGCGCCCCGTGCCAGCCCGCGCATCTCGCCGGCCAGCACGGTGCCCGAGCCGATGGGCTTGGTCAGGATCAGCGCGTCGCCGGGGCGGGCGCCGGAGAGGGTGATCGGGTCCCGCTCGCACAGGCCCGTGACCGTGAACCCGAGCACCATCTCGGGCCCGAGCGAGGTATGCCCGCCGACGACCGGCACCTCGCCCAGCACCGCCCGCGCCCCGGCCATGATCTCGGTCAGGGTCCGGGCCTGAAGCGGGTCCGACATGCGCGGCAGGAGGATCGTCGCCAGTGCGGCCTGCGGGGTCGCCCCCATCGCCCAGATGTCCCCAAGGGCGTGGACGGCCGCGATCCGGGCCATGAGCCAGGGGTCCTCGGTCACCGCCTTGAGGTGGTCGGTCGAGATGACCTGCCGCGCGCCGCCGATGTCCAGCACCGCCGCGTCGTCCCCCACCGGCCCTGCCAGAACCGCGCGCAGCGCCCCGCGCCCGGCCTTCGATCCGCAACCACCGCAGGGGGGCTCTGTCTCGTCCGCCGCGCCGAGGGCGACCCGGTTCGGCGTCTCAACCCTCATGGGTTTCAGGTCCCGGAACCGGTCCATGAACCTGCGGTCGATCCTGTCCTTCCACCGCCACATCAGCGGACCGGAGAGGGTGGTACCGAACTTCTGCGCCAGCGCGGTTTTCTCGCCGAGGGAGACGAGCTTGAGGTAGTCCTTTTGCGGCCGGTGGCGGCGCATCGGCCCGCCCGCCAGCGCGGCGCGCAGGTTGTGGGACAGGATGGGCGCCTGCCGGACGGCGTAGACCCCGGCCTTGGGGCGCGGGTCATGGGCCAGGTGGGCGCAGTCGCCGGCGGCAAAGATCGCGGGGTCGGAGGATTGCAGCGTGGGGCCGACCGACACGAACCCCTCGTGCAGGTCGATGCCGGTCTCACCCAACCAGCCATAGGGCCGCGCCCCGGCGGCCCCGGTGACGAAGGCGGCGGGGATCGCCTCGCCATCCGCCAGCACGACCCCCTCGGAAGTGACCTCTGTCACCTCGGCTTCCTCCCGGTGGCGCACGCCGAGGGCGTCCATCGCGGCGAGGATCTTCTGCCGGGCCGTGTAGAACAGTTCGTCCGCGATCCGCCCGCTGTCCAATAGCGTGACCGTCCCGGCCCGGCCCGCGGACCGCAGGCCGTGGGCCATCGCCATCGCCAATTCCGCCCCGGCGACGCCGCCGCCGATCACGGCCACGTCGCCGTCGCCCTGCTGCCGGAACGCCTCCCACCGCGCGGCGAAGGGGCCGAGGGGCTTGGCGGGGACGGCATGGTCCGCGAAACCGGGCAGCGCGGGCATGGCCGAGGTGATGCCGATGTCGATGGAGCAGCTGTCATAGGCCACCGGCGGGCGCCCGG
>JAMWZF010000582.1 GCA_024304875.1 Paracoccaceae bacterium | reverse complement strand
CGACAGCCGTCCCGGTGCCGCAGGTGCTGGCGCTGGAAGAAGACGCCAGCGTGCTGGGGGTACCCTTCTACGTGATGGAGCGGATCGAGGGCCGGGTCTTTTCCGATTGCACTCTGCCGGGGCTGTCGCCGGACCTGGTCGGCCAGCTCCTCCTTCCCGCTATCCTGATCTCGATCATCGGTTTCGTGGAAAGCATCTCGGTCGCCCAGACTCTCGCCGCCAAGAAGCGCCAGCGCATCGACCCGGATCAGGAGCTGATCGGGCTCGGCGCCGCCAACCTCGGCGCCGCCTTCACCGGCGGCTACCCGGTCACCGGGGGCTTCGCCCGGTCCGTCGTCAACTTCGATGCCGGCGCCGCCACGCCCGCCGCCGGGGCCTTCACCGCCCTCGGCCTCGCCGTCGCCGCGCTGTTCCTGACGCCGCTGGTCTATTTCCTGCCCAAGGCCACGCTGGCGGCCACGATCATCGTCGCCGTCCTGTCGCTGGTCGATTTCTCGATCCTGCGAAAAACCTGGGGCTACAACCGCGCCGACTTCATCGCCGTCGCCGCCACGATCCTGCTGACCCTCGGGGCCGGGGTCGAGATCGGCGTCGCCTCGGGCGTGATCCTCTCGGTGCTGCTGCACCTCTACAAGACGTCGAAACCCCACGTTGCCGAGGTCGGCCTCGTCCCCGGCACCCAGCACTTCCGCAACATCCACCGTCACGACGTGATAACCGACCCCGCCATCGTGACGCTGCGCGTGGACGAGAGCCTCTACTTCGTGAACGCCCGTTTCCTCGAGGACCTGATCCAGGCCCGCGTGACGGAAGGCTGCGACATCCGGCACGTCATCCTGATGTTCTCGGCCGTCAACGCGGTGGACTACTCCGCGCTCGAAAGCCTCGAGGCGATCAACGCCCGCCTCCGCGACATGGGCGTCGGGCTGCACCTCTCCGAGGTCAAGGGCCCGGTGATGGACCGGCTCAAGACCACCCACCTCCTGCACGATCTCAACGGCCGGGTCTTCCTCTCCCAGCACGACGCCTGGGCGGCGCTGCATGGGGCGGACCGGGAGCCGAAGGCAGCAGAATAGGGCGGTTCACACCTGGCAAAACCTGCGGCGGGCGAGGTTCACACCTGCAAAAACTTCGGCGCCGAGCGGTTCACACCCGATCACTCCGTCCCGCGCGGATTGCGCAACCGGCGCAGCACGGTGTCCCGCGCGATCTCGCCCACCAGCTCGCCGTCACGGGTCACGCCGATGGGCCGCCCGCTCTCCAGCACCGCGTCCATCACCTCGGACATCGGCGCGTCGGCGGGCACCGTGCGGGAGGGCTCTCCACTCACGGCGGTCATCACGTCCCCGGCCTTGAGCACGCCCAGCGGGTTCATATTCTGTACGAAGTCCGCCACGTAATCATTTGCCGGCTTTGAGAAAATCTCGTTCGGCGCCCCGCTCTGCACGATCCGCCCGCCCTCCATGATGGCGATGCGGTTGCCGATCTTGAAGGCCTCGTCGAGGTCGTGGGAGACGAA
>JAMWZF010000581.1 GCA_024304875.1 Paracoccaceae bacterium | reverse complement strand
TCGATCGGGATCAGGCCGACCTTCGGGGTCAATGCCGCGAATTGCGAGACGTTCCTCTTCGATTTCACCGGCGACCTCTACGGCGCCGAGGTTTCGGTCGCGCTGGTGGAGTTCCTGCGGCCGGAGGAGAAGTTCGACGACCTTGATGCGCTGATCGTGCAGATGGACGCGGACTGTGCCCGCGCACGGGAGGTTCTGGCCGATGTCTGAGGACCCGATCCGCCGGGACGGGCTGCGCGAGCGCTACTGGACCCGTGTGCCGATGGAGAAGATGAGCGCCGCCGAATGGGAGGCCCTCTGCGACGGCTGCGGCAAGTGCTGCCTGAACAAGCTGGAGGACGAGGAGACGGGCGAGGTCGTGCTGACCCGCGTCGCCTGCCGCCTGTTCGACGACGCGACCTGCCGCTGCGCGCGCTACGAGGAGCGCCACAGTTACGTGCCCGAGTGCATCCGGCTGACGCCGCAGACCATCCCGGACCACATGTACTGGCTGCCCGCCACCTGCGCCTACCGGCTGGTGTACGAGGGCCGCGAGCTGTTTCACTGGCATCCGCTGGTCTCGGGCGATCCGGGGACCGTGCGCCGGGCCGGCGTCTCGGTCCACGACCTGACCGTCTCCGAGGCCGAGGTGCCGGAGGACGACTGGGAAGACCACATCATCGACGAACCGCTCTGAGAGGACCCGCGCCCATGTTCTTTGCTTCCGACAACGCCGGCCCGGTGCATCCTTCGGTTCTGGAGGCGCTTGCGCGGGTCAACGAAGGGTATCGCTCCGGCTACGGCGCCGAGGCGGAAATGGAGGCGGTGCGGGCACGCCTGCGCGAGGTCTTCGAGGCGCCGGAGGCGGCGGTCTATCTCGTCGCGACGGGGACGGCGGCGAATTCGCTGATCCTGGCCACTTTGGGCAACCCCTGGGATACCGCCTTCTGCACGCCGATGGCCCATATCCACGAGGACGAGTGCAACGCGCCGGAGTTCTTTGCCGGCGGCATGAAGCTGACGCTGGTGCCGGATGCGGACGCCAAGCTGACGCCGGACCGGCTGCGCGCGGCGATCCTGGCCGAGGAGTCCCGCGGCGTGCACGGGCCGCAGCGGGGGCCGGTGTCGCTGACGCAGGCGACCGAGAAAGGCACGGTCTATTCGCTGGAGGAGATCCGGGGCGTCACGGGCGTGGCGAAGGAGTTCGGCCTGCCGGTCCACATGGACGGGGCGCGGTTCGCCAATGCTCTGGTGTCGCTGGGCTGCTCGGCGGCCGAGATGACGTGGAAGGCGGGCGTGGATGCCGTGTCCTTCGGGGGAACCAAGAACGGGCTGATGGGCGTCGAGGCGGTGATCTTCTTCGACCCGGCCCACGCCTGGGAGTTCGAGCTGCGCCGCAAGCGGGGGGCACATCTGTTCTCCAAGCATCGCTACCTCTCGGCGCAGATGGCGGCCTACCTTGAGGGAGACCTCTGGCTGGACCTCGCGGGGCGGGCGAACGATGCCTGCGCCGCGCTGGTGGCGGGCCTGCGGGAGGCGGGGGC
>JAMWZF010000580.1 GCA_024304875.1 Paracoccaceae bacterium | reverse complement strand
ACCTAGGCAGCACTGGGAAACTTCGGAGCCCTTCGCGCGGTCGCTAATGCATCGGTCATGTGCGGCGGTCCCTCTGTATATCCCATCGCCGGGCCTGCCGCACACTCGGGCAGCATCGGTCGACACAACGCAAGGCTCCATGCGGCACAGCGGACGAAGAACGGCTGACGGACGACATCATCGAGCTAACGCGCAGCTACGGGCGCTATGGCTATCGGATGATCACCGGATTGCTGAACAACGCCGGCTGGCATGTGAACCACAAGCGTGTCGAGCGGATCTGGCGACGCGAAGGGCTCAAGGTTCCACGGAAACAGGCCAAGAAGGGACGGCTCTGGCTGAACGATGGCTCCTGTGTCCGTCTTCGGCCAGAACGCCCAAATCATGTCTGGTCCTATGATTTTGTGCAGGACCGGACGCATGACGGTCGGCTGTTTCGCACCCTCAACATCATTGACGAATTCACGAAGGAGGCGCTGGTGATCCGTGTCAAACGCAAGCTCAACTCGACCAACGTGGTTGATGCCCTGACAGATCTGTTCATCCTGCGAGGCCCGCCCGACTACATAAGGTCCGATAACGCTGAGTTCATCGCCAAGAAGGTGCGTGCCTGGATCGGAGCGGTCGGTGCCAAAACGGCTTTTATCGAACCAGGATCGCCTTGGGAGAACGGCTATTGCGAGAGCTTCAACGCCCGGTTCCGGGATGAACTGCTGAATGGCGAGGTCTTCTACTCACTCAGGGAGGCACAGATCCTGATCGAACGATGGCGCCGCCACTACAATACCGTCAGGCCTCACAGTGCGCTGGGGTATCGCCCGCCCACACCGGAAACCTTCGTCCCGATAGACCAGAGACCCACGATGCACTAACTATCAAGCCGGACCACTCGGTGGGGGCAGTCCACACCCTGAACAACACCTATCCTGTTGATTTCATGATGAAAGGCGGTGGTTTTTCTCGCACTGACCTGCAAGGTTTTGTATGATCTTCATAGAAACCTTGCAATTTGGGTCCGCCAATGAAGCATCGCAAACGCCCGCCGGAACAGGATGACCTGCTGCGCCCCAGACTGGTCGACATGATCGATCCGCGTCATGAACTGACCAAGCTAACAGCGCTGATTGACTGGGAGGTGTTCGAGCGAGAATGGGTCGGCTTTTTTCCGTCAACGACGGGGAGTCCGGCGACACCACCGCGGCTTGTGGCCGGGTTGCTTTACCTTCAGCACGCGTATCGCCTGTCAGATGAGGTCGTTGTCGCCCGCTGGGTCGAAAATCCGTATTACCAGCATTTCACCGGCGAGACCTTCTTCCAACACCGGGCTCCCATCGATCCGTCCTCGCTGACTCGCTGGCGCAAACGCATTGGCGAAGAGGGCGTCGAATGGCTGCTGACCCAGACGATCCAAGCCGGGCAGAAAGCCGGCACCATCGACGAGAACAGCGTGAAGCGCGTGGCGATCGACACCACTGTGATGGAAAAGAACATCGCCTATCCCACCGACGCCCGACTTTACGAGCG
>JAMWZF010000058.1:5665-12706 GCA_024304875.1 Paracoccaceae bacterium | reverse complement strand
TCGCGCCATAGCGCGCGGCAAGCAGTTCGAGATCGTGGTGCCGCTCTACTCCGAGCTGATGGCACGCGGTGCGGGTTCCAACATCGCCGGCATCCTCGGCTCGCAGAACTGGGACTGGAAACTCGAGAACCAGCTCGGCGCGAAGTATTCGGGCACCAACGCCTTCGTGCAGTCCTTCGGCAACAAGTACGGCTTCCCGCCGTCCCAGGCGGCGCAGACCTGCTACGTGCAGACCCTGCTCTACGCCGATGCCGCGACCCGCGCGGGCACCTTCAACCCCTGCGGCATCGCCGAGGCGCTGGAAGGCTTCGAGTTCGACGGCCTCGGCAACGGGCCGACGCTCTACCGCGCCGACGACCACCAGTGCTTCAAGGACGTCGTGGTGGTGAAGGGCAAGGAGAACCCGGAGAACGAGTTCGACCTGGTGGAGATCGTCGAGGTCACCGACCGCGAGACCGCGACCTATCCGACCGATCACCCGGACTTCCAGGGCGGCTCCCTCGGGACCTGCAACCCGGGCGTCTGATCCCGGCCTGACCTGAACAGCCGTGCGTGCCCGAAAGGGTGCGCACGGCGCCTTCCGCCCGCGGCGCCCTGCGCCGGACGGGCCCCCCTTCCCCAGCGGAGTCCCCGGCATGGAATCCATCATCATTCAGCTGCTCAACGGTCTCGACAAGGGCTCGGCCTACGCGCTGATCGCCCTCGGCCTCACGCTGATCTTCGGCACCCTGGGTGTCGTCAACTTCGCCCACGGGGCCCTGTTCATGATCGGCGCCTTCTGCGCCGTGACGCTCAACCAGATCTTCCAGATGAGCCATACGGTCGTCGACGAGACGCGGACGGATTTCCTCGGCAATCCTGCCAAGGTCGAGGTGCCTTACGTCACCGAATGGTTCGGCGAGACCGTCGGGTCCTGGATGATCGACTGGACGGTGCCGCTGTCGATCCTCTTCGCGATCCCGATCATGGTCCTGATCGGCGTGGTCATGGAGCGCGGCCTGATCCGCCACTTCTACAAGCGCCCCCACGCGGACCAGATCCTGGTGACCTTCGGCCTGGCCATCGTGCTGCAGGAGATCATCAAGGCCTTCTACGGCGCCAACCCGATCCCGACCCCCGCCCCCGAGGCGTTCCGCGGGTCCTTCGACTTCGGCGTGCTGCTGGGCTTCGACCCCTTCACCATCATCTACCCCTACTGGCGGCTGATTTACTTCGTCTTCGCCATGATCGTCATCGCCGCGGTCTTCGCCTTCCTGCAGTTCACCACCTTCGGCATGGTGGTCCGGGCCGGCATGGCCGACCGCGAGACGGTGGGCCTGCTGGGGATCGACATCGACAAGCGGTTCACCGTGATGTTCGGCATCGCCGCCGCGGTGGCAGGCCTCGCGGGGGTGATGTACGCGCCGATCAGCAGCCCGAACTACCACATGGGCATGGACTTCCTCGTCCTCAGCTTCGTGGTGGTGGTCGTCGGCGGCATGGGCTCGCTGCCCGGCGCCGTGCTGGCGGGCTTCCTGCTCGGCATCCTGCAGAGCTTCGCCTCGATGTCCGCGGTGATCGAGTTCATCCCCGGCATCAACCAGGTCATCATCTACCTCGTCGCCATCGTCATCCTGCTGACCCGCCCGCGGGGCCTGATGGGCCGCAAGGGCGTTATGGAGGAATGATCCGATGCTGACGTTTCTCCTCCCTTGCACCGTCGCGGTCCTGAGCGGTCAGGCCGCCCTGACCGCGAGCGCCGCCGGCACTCTCTCACCGGAGACCCACTCATGACCGATCAGACTTCCTCCACTTCCGTCACCGCGTCCCGGACACGGGCGCGCGGGGCCTCCACGGGCTTTCTCGGGCTGGGGCGCAGGGACGCCGCACTGTTCGGGGTGGTGATCGTGATGGTCGTCTTCGCGCCGATCATCCTGAACCCCTTCCCGGTGAACAGCGCCATGGCGCAGTTCAACGCAGGGTTCCCGCAGCTGATGCAGCAGTTTCTGATCTTCGGGATCTTCGCCATCGGCTTCAACATCCTCTTCGGCCTGACCGGCTACCTCTCCTTCGGGCACGCGGCCTTCCTCGGGATCGGGTCCTACGCCGGGGTCTGGATGTTCAAGCTGCTGGGCATGAACGTGCTTTATGCCGTCACCGCCGCCACCGCCATCGCGGGCATCTTCGCGGTGCTGATCGGCTACATCTCGCTGCGGCGGTCCGGCATCTACTTCTCGATCCTGACGCTGGCCTTCGCGCAGATGTGCTACGCGCTGGCGCTGTCGGTCCTGTCGCCCATCACCAACGGCGAGACGATGCTGCAGGTGACGCACAATGACCCCCGCGTCCTCGGCTCGGCCGTGGGACCGGACGGCGGGCTGCCGGTGCCGACGCTCTTCGGGCTGGAGATGCGGTCCACCTACACGATGGACGCCGGGCCGTGGTCCTTCGACTTCAACCTCGGCTACTACTTCTGCGGCGTCTTCATGATCCTCGCCTTCTACCTCGCGATCCGGATCTTCCGCTCGCCCTTCGGCATGATGCTGCGGGCGGTGAAGTCGAACCAGCAGAGGATGCGCTACACCGGGCTGAACCCCAGGCCCTACACGCTGGCGGCCTTCGTCATCTCGGGCATGTTCGCGGGTTTCGCCGGGGGCCTCCTGGTCTCGATGGACCCGATCGCGGGGACCGAGCGGATGCTCTGGACCCGGTCCGGCGAGGTGGTGCTGATGACCATCCTCGGCGGCACCGGCACCCTGATCGGGCCGGTGCTGGGCGCGGGCTTCATCAAGTACCTCGAGAGCATCCTGAGCAAGATCAACAGCGGCATCCTGCACAGCTGGTTCGGCTTCCTGCCGGACGGGCTCGAGGATTTCATCGTCGCCATCATCTACCCCTTCGTGGGCAAGGGCTGGCACCTGACGCTGGGCATCCTGTTCATGCTAGTGGTGATCTTCCTCCCCGGCGGTCTGGTCGAGGGCGGCACGCGCATCGGGCGGCTGTTCCGCCGGCGCAAAGCCACCGATACCTCCGACACCCCCGCCGAATAAGGAGCAGGGCAGATGGGAATTCTTGAAGTCAAAGGCGTCAACAAGCGCTTCGGCGGGCTGCAAGCCCTCGGCGACGTGAACCTGAGCGTGCAGGACCAGTCCTGCCACGCCATCATCGGGCCGAACGGCGCGGGCAAGTCCACCCTGCTGAACTGCCTCGTCGGCAAGCTGATCCCGGACTCGGGGTCGGTGATGTTCGACGGCCAGTCCGTGCTGGGCCGCGCGCCGCACGAGATCAACCAGATGGGCATCTCCCGCGTGTTCCAGACCCCCGAGATCTTTGCCGATCTGACGGTGCTGGAGAACGTGATGATCCCCTGCTTCGCCAAGCGGGACGGCGCCTTCCGGATGCACGCCATCGAGAGCGTCGGCGGCGAGGTGGAGCTGCGCGAGAAGGCCGAGGAGATGCTGCGCGAGGTGCGGATGCTGGACAAGCGCCACGAACATGCCGGCTCTCTCTCGCGCGGGGACAAGCGGCGGCTGGAAATGGCGATGTGCCTGGTGCAGGAGCCGCGCCTGCTGCTGCTGGACGAGCCGACGGCGGGCATGTCGCGGGCCGACACCAACAGCACCATCGACCTGCTGAAGGAGATCCGGGACACGCGCAACATCACCATGTGCATCATCGAGCACGACATGCACGTCGTGTTCTCGCTCGCCCAGCGGATCACCGTTCTGGCGCAGGGCACCCCGCTGGTCGAGGAATCGCCGGAGAACATCAAGGGCCATCCGAAGGTGCGCGAAGCGTATCTCGGCGAGGCACAAGTGTAAGGAAGGGCCCGAGATGAAAGCCAAACCCGACTTCAACCCGAACGCCACCCACGCCGAGAACGCCCCGGCGTTCCTGTCGGTCTGGGAGATCGAGGCCTATTACGGCGAGAGCTACATCGTCCAGGACGTCAGCTTCAACATCCACGAGGGCGAGATCCTGGCCCTTCTGGGACGCAACGGCGCCGGCAAGACCTCGACCCTGCGGACCCTCGCCCGGCTCGACAATCCCGAGCTGAAGCATGGCGAGATCTGGCTCGACCACCAGCCCCTGCACAAGATGAAGAGCCACGACGCCGCCCGCGCCGGCATCGCCCTGGTGCCGGAGGACCGGCGCATCATCTCGGGCCTGACGGTGGAGGAGAACATCCAGCTGGCCCAGATCGCGCCGCCGGTCGGCTGGTCGCTGGACCGCATCTACGAGCTTTTCCCCCGCCTTGGCGAGCGCCGCAAGCAGGAGGGCGTGACCCTTTCGGGCGGGGAGCAGCAGATGCTGGCCATCGCCCGGGCCCTGGCCCGCGACATCAAGGTGCTGCTTCTGGACGAACCCTACGAGGGCCTGGCCCCCGTGATCGTGCAGGAGATCGCCAAGACCCTGAACCACATCCGCGAGCAGGGCATCACCACCGTCATCGTGGAGCAGAACGCCGTCGCGGCGCTCAAGCTGGCGGACCGGGCGGTGATCCTCGACACCGGCAAGGTCGTCTTCGACGGGGACGCCAAGGAGGTGCTGGAGGACAAGGCCCTGCGCGAGCAGTACCTGGCGATCTGAGATCCCTGAGCCATCGGACCGGAGAGCCGCGCCGTTAACCACCGGCGCGGTTTTCTCGTGTCGTTAACGCCTTTTGTCGTGCGAATCGTCTAACCTCCTCTCCGTGGGGGCGCATCTGACGATCGAGTTGGAGGCGACCGAGATGGATGTATCGGCTCTTTCTTCCGTGGCGCAGTCGCCTGCGCCGCTTCCCCAGGCCGACCTTCGGCCCACGGCGGACGCCGCCGCCCTGGCGCGCGACAGCACGCCCCAGATCCCCCTGCCGCCCTCCTTCAGCCAGCAGGGCGTGGTCAGCGCCGGCATGCTGCGCGACCTCGGCGCGGTGGACAGCAGCCGCCGGGTCGAGGACGTGGCGCGCACGCTGAAGCCCTTCGGCGTGTCCATGCTGCCCTCGGACGCGGCGCGGGAGGCCACGCGCGAGGCCGCCAGGGCACAGCAGTGGGCCACCGAGGCCCAGGCCAAGGCGGACCGCGCGGACGATCAGGCTGCCGCGGCGGACCGCGCCCAAGTCGCGGCCGAAGCGGCCGATGCCAGCGCCGCCGCCAGCGCGGAAGAGGCGGCCGCAGTGCCGGCGCCGGCGCCGCAGCCCCGGGCGGGAGCGGACTCGGACGCGGCTTGACGGCCCGCCTTTCCCTGCCTTCGGCACCCCGTTATAAGCAGGCAAGTTGACCTGACGGGCGATTGCCGCGACAAGCGCCGCTCGGGACAGAAAACGAACGAGAGGGGCCGGGGGAGCCATGAGCAGCAACGAGAGCCACGACGGCGATGTCGCCTTCATCCGCGCATTGGCAGAACTACTGCGCGAGAACGACCTGACCGAGGTCGAGGTCAAGCGCGACTATGCCGAGGACGACAGCCTGACCGTGCGGGTCAGCCGGACCCCGGCGATCATCCCGGCGCCGTCGCCTCGCCCATGGTCGGCACCGCCTACCTGTCGCCCGAACCGGGCGCCGAGGCCTTCGCCCCCGTCGGCAAGCAGGTCAAGGAGGGCGAGACCGTCCTCATCATCGAGGCGATGAAGACGATGAACCAGATCCCCGCGCCCCGCTCGGGCACGGTCAAGCGCGTTCTGGTCGATGACGGGAGCCCCGTGGAATACGGCGAGACGCTCCTGATCATCGAATAGGGGCAGGCCCATGTTCGACAAGATCCTGATCGCGAACCGGGGCGAAATCGCCCTTCGCGTCATCCGCGCGGCCCGGGAGATGGGCATCGCCACCGTGGCGGTCCATTCCACCGCCGACGCCAACGCCATGCACGTGCGGATGGCCGACGAGGCGATCTGCATCGGCCCCCCCTCCTCGGCCCAGTCCTACCTCAACATCCCGGCCATCATCTCGGCCTGCGAGGTGACCGGCGCCCAGGCGATCCACCCCGGCTACGGCTTTCTCTCCGAGAACGCGAACTTCGTGCAGGTGGTCGAGGACCACGACCTGACCTTCATCGGCCCCACCGCCGAGCACATCCGCATCATGGGTGACAAGATCACCGCCAAGGAGACGATGATCGCCCTCGGCGTGCCTTGCGTGCCCGGATCGGAGGGCGGGGTGCCCGACCTCGAGAGCGCGCTGAAGATCGGCGAGCAGTTCGGCTACCCCGTCATCGTCAAGGCCACCGCCGGCGGCGGCGGGCGCGGCATGAAGGTGGCCAAGGACGCGGCCGGCATGGCCAACGCCTTCGGCACCGCGAGGTCCGAGGCCAAGGCCGCCTTCGGCAACGACGAGGTCTACATCGAGAAGTACCTGCAGAAGCCCCGGCACATCGAGGTGCAGGTCTTCGGCGACGGCAAGGGCGGCGCGGTGCATCTGGGCGAGCGGGATTGTTCCCTGCAACGCCGCCACCAGAAGGTCTTCGAAGAGGCCCCCGGCCCGTCGATCAGCCCCGAGGAGCGGGCCGAGATCGGCAAGACCTGCGCCGAGGCCGTGGCCCGGATCAATTACGCCGGCGCGGGGACCATCGAGTTCCTCTACGAGGACGGCCAGTTCTACTTCATCGAGATGAACACCCGCCTGCAGGTGGAACACCCGGTGACCGAGACGATCTTCCGGCAGGACCTGGTGCGCGAGCAGATCCGCGTTGCCGCGGGACTCGGCCTGTCCTTCACGCAGGAGGACCTCGTCATAGACGGCCATGCCATCGAGGTGCGGCTCAATGCCGAGAAGCTCCCCAGCTTCGCCCCTTGCCCCGGCCGGATCACGCAGTTCCATGCGCCGGGGGGTCTCGGCGTGCGGATGGACAGCGCCCTTTACGACGGCTATTCGATCCCGCCCTACTACGACAGCCTGATCGGCAAGCTCATCGTCCACGGCCGCGACCGGCCCGAGGCGCTGGCCCGGCTCAACCGCGCCCTGGGCGAGCTGATCATCGACGGGATCGACACCACCATCCCGCTGTTCAGCGCGCTTCTGGCCGAACCGGACATCCAGGCTGGCAACTACTCGATCCACTGGCTCGAGAAGTGGCTGGAGCGGC
>JAMWZF010000058.1:0-5655 GCA_024304875.1 Paracoccaceae bacterium | reverse complement strand
CCCGCCGATTTCCCTGTTCTCGCGGCCGGTTCAGGCTAGAGTCAGGGTCATAATGAAAGACGAGGTCTACCCGCTCTCGCCGGCCCTCCTGCTCAAGGCCTACGCCTCGGGCATCTTTCCCATGTCCGAAGGGCGCACCGATCCCGAGATCTTCTGGGTCGACCCCAAGATGCGGGGAATCATCCCCCTGGAGGGCTTCCATGTCTCGCGGTCACTGGCCCGGCGGATGCGGCGCGGCGGGTTCGAGGTGACCTTCGATCATGACTTTCAGGGTGTCGTCGCCGGCTGCGCGGCGCGGGACGAGACCTGGATTTCCGACCGGATCGCGACGCTCTACCAGAAGCTGTTCCTGATGAACTACGCCCATTCCGTCGAGGTCTGGATGGAGGGACGCCTGGTCGGCGGGGTCTACGGCGTCGCCCTGGGCGGCGCCTTCTTCGGGGAGAGCATGTTCTCGGCCCGGACCGATGCGTCCAAGATCGCGCTGGCCTACCTTGTGGACCGGCTGCGCCTTGGGGGGTTCGTCCTGTTCGACACCCAGTTCATCACGCCGCACCTGGCCCGGCTGGGCGGGATCGAGATCCCGCGCCGCGCCTACCATCAGGCGCTTGAAGGGGCCCTGCACGTCCGGGCCGCCTTCCACCGCGCCGGCGACGTGCCGCCGGTTCAGGATGTCTTGCAGCGCAGCACCCAGACGTCGTAGCGCGGGTGGTCGAGCGGGTTGAGGGCGGGCGAGGAGGCGATCATCCAGCCCTCGAACACCGGATCCTCGAGCCCGCGGTAGAAGATCGTCAGCAGGGCATAGGCATTGCCGGTCGGGTTGCCCGCCGGATAGCGACATTCCCCCATGCGGATATTCAGCAGGCCGACACGGGCCGTTCCACGCTCGGGGATGTCGACGTCGCGGACGCTGCCGGTGATCTTGTCGAGGATGCGGATCTCGGCCACGGGGGCGTTCACCACCTCGTCCTGGGCGGCGGCGGGCGCGGCGAGAGCGGCCAGGGCAAGCACGAGGACCCGGATCATCTGAGGTCCTCCCCGCCCGAGACGAACTGGGTCAGAAGGCCGATCAGGCTGACGGCGCCCTGCGTGGTGGTAAAGGCGTCGCCCGGCGCGAGGGTGTCGAAGGAGCCGCCGGGCACGATCTCGACGAAGGTGCCGCCCAGCAGGCCCTCGGAGGCGACGACGACCACGCTGTCCATCGGGATCTCGATCCCCTCGTCGATGGCGAGGGTCACGTCGGCGCGGTAGGTTTCGGGGTTGAGCGTCAGGTCCCCGACCGATCCGATCCGAACCCCGGCAAGGCGGATGTCGCTGCCCGCGATCACGCCCTCGGCCGAGCGGAAGCTGGCGGTCAGCTCGTAGGTGCCGGCCCGGCCCGTCCCCGCGCCGGCGATGCCGGTCATGTAGACCAGGAAGCCCGCGGCCACGGCGAGCACCGCCGCACCGGTCAGCGTTTCGATCACGCTCTCGCGCATGGGATCACTCGGGCTGCCAGGCGTCGTAGTCGCTGCGGTCCGCCGGCTGGACCCGGCGGATCGAGCCGGCCGGGGCATAGGCCTCGGTCGTGCCGGTGAGATTGGGCAGGTGCTCCTTCTCCCAGGGCTTGTGAACCAGCGGCCTGTCGGAGGGCGGCTCGTCCCAGGTGCGGTGCAGCCAGCCGTGCCATTCGGGCGGCACGCGGGAGGCCTCGGCCTCGCCGTTGAAGATGACCCAGCGGCGGGAATCGTCGGCGGTGCGGTAGTAGGTGTTGCCCTCGGCGTCCTGCCCCACCTTCTGGCCGCTGCGCCAGGTAAAGAACTGGGTGCCGTAGGTCTGCCCCTGCCACCAGGTGAAGATCCGGCTGAACCAGTTGCCCTTGTGCTGCTGCATCGCGCGCTCTCCCGAAGGGGTCCTGCCGGACCCGGTTGGCTGGGTCCCGTCATGCCGCAGACAGGCCCCGAGGTCCAGTGGCGCAATTGCCGCGATCCTGCCGGATCGGCGCCGCAATACCATGATCATGGTTAACCGAAGACACCGGACGGAGACCCAGCTTCGGGGGCAGACATGGCACTTCAACTCGACGGGGCGGCGGCCGTCCTTGTCGGAGAGACCACGGCGCAGACCTACTACACCGGCGGGCCCTTCACGCTCGGCCCCGGTCCGCTGACGAAACTGTCCTTCTCGGCCAACGACAACGACACCGATTTCGACTCGTTCGGGTCGAAACATTCGGAATCCGTCGGCCCGAACGCGCAGACCGGATCGCTGCTGAACACCGAGGGCCAGACCGTGATCAGCGGCAAGGTGTCCCTGTTCAACGTGCTGACCCTGACCGATCCCGCGACCGGCGCCTCGGTGCAGGTGGGCCGGGTGGAGATGTTCGAGAACACCGGCCACGGACCGGCCGGGCCGCAGGTGGCGAACATCTACATCCTCGGCGGGCCGATCGACCCGGCGGTGACCTACACCGTCAGCGCGATCGACTATGCGCCGGGGTCGGGTCCGGGCTACACCTACAGCTCGTTCTCCGGCGGCGGCGTGGTCTGCTTTGCAGAGGGCACCCTGATCCTGGCCGAGGGCGGCCCTCTGCCGGTGGAGGCGATCCGGCCGGGGATGCGGGTGCAGACGGCGGACAACGGCCTCGGCGAGGTGATCTGGCATGGCCGGCGGGCGGTGCGGCGGACCGAGATGGTGGCCGACCCGTCCTTGCTGCCCGTGCTCGTGGCCCCCGGCCCCCTCGGCAACGACCGCCCGCTGCTGGTCTCGCGGCAGCACCGGCTGCTGCTGGGGACGCGGTTCATTCCCGCCAACCTGATGGTGGACCTCAAGGGCGGCCGCGCGCGCGTCGCCAAGGGCAAGAAGCAAGTGACGTATCACCACCTCCTGCTGGAACGTCACGAGGTGCTGTTTGCCGAGGGCGCGGGGGCCGAGAGCCTCTACCTCGGTCCGGCGAGCTGCGACATCCTGGGGCCGGGTCTTCTGCGGCTTCAAGGCACTGCCGATGCCGGGCCGCTGGCCCGGCCCACCTTGCGGCGGGCCGACCTTGCCGATCTGTCGCTGACGTGATCGCCCGTCAGCCGGCGCTGGCGGAGGAGCCGGCGCTGCTGCTGCTTTCGGCGTAGATCATCAGGGGGGCCGCATCGCGGGACACCGCCTCTTCATTGACCACGACCTCGTTCACGCTGTCCATGCCGGGCAGCTCGAACATCGTGTCGAGCAGGATGTCCTCCATGATCGAGCGGAGGCCCCGGGCGCCGGTCTTGCGCTCGATCGCGCGGGTGGCGATGGCCTGGAGCGCCTCGTCGGTGAAGGTCAGCTTGGTGTCCTCCAGCTCGAACAGGCGCTGGTACTGCTTGACGAGGGCATTCTTGGGCTCGGTCAGGATGGTGACGAGCGCCTCCTGGTCGAGGTCCTCGAGCGTGGCGATGACCGGCAGGCGGCCGACGAATTCCGGGATCAGGCCGAACTTGAGCAGGTCCTCGGGCTCGAGATCCTTGAAGACCTCGCCCACGTTCCGGTCCTCGACATCGCGCACGTCGGCGCCGAAGCCCATGGCAGAGCCCTTGCCCCGCTGGGCGATGATCTTGTCGAGGCCGGCGAAGGCGCCGCCGCAGATGAAGAGGATGTTGGTGGTGTCGACCTGCAGGAATTCCTGCTGCGGATGCTTGCGCCCGCCCTGCGGCGGCACGGAGGCCACGGTGCCCTCCATGATCTTCAGAAGGGCCTGCTGCACCCCCTCGCCCGAGACGTCCCGGGTGATCGAGGGATTGTCGGACTTGCGGGTGATCTTGTCGACCTCGTCGATGTAGACGATGCCGCGCTGCGCCCGCTCCACGTTGTATTCGGAGGCCTGGAGCAGCTTGAGGATGATGTTCTCCACGTCCTCGCCCACGTAACCGGCTTCGGTCAGCGTGGTGGCGTCGGCCATGGTGAAGGGCACGTCGATGATGCGCGCCAGCGTCTGGGCCAGCAGCGTCTTGCCGCAGCCGGTGGGGCCGATCAGCAGGATGTTGGATTTCGCCAGTTCGATGTCCGTCTTGGAGGCGTGGTGCAGCCGCTTGTAGTGGTTGTGCACCGCGACCGAGAGGACGCGCTTGGCGTGGAACTGGCCGATCACGTAGTCGTCCAGCACCTCGCAGATTTCCTTGGGTGCGGGGACGCCGTCCGAGGACTTGAGCCCCGACGACTTCGTCTCCTCGCGGATGATGTCCATGCAGAGTTCGACGCATTCGTCGCAGATGAACACCGTGGGACCGGCGATCAGCTTGCGTACCTCATGCTGGCTCTTGCCGCAGAAGCTGCAGTACAGGGTGTTCTTGCTGTCACCGCCCGTGCTGTTTGCCATCGTATATCACCTTCGTGGCCCGGGGAGGGCCCTGTTTTGCCGTTGTGACTGCCCTGCCCCACACCCTATGGCAGGGGGCAGGCGGTCACAACGCCAAAAACGTCGCGGCCGCCGCCGGGTCAGGAGCTCTTGTCGTCGGCCGATTTGCCCCGGCTTTCCTGGATTTCGTCGATGAGGCCCCACTCCTTGGCCTCTTCGGGCGACATGAAGTTGTCCCGCTCCAGCGCGGCCTCGACCTTCTTGAGGGTCTGGCCGGTGTGCTTGACGTAGATCTCGTTGAGGCGCCGCTTGAGCTTCAGCGTCTCCTCGGCGTGGATCATGATGTCGGTCGCCTGGCCCTGGTAGCCGCCCGAGGGCTGGTGGACCATGATCCGGCTGTTGGGCAGCGAGGAGCGCATCCCGGGTTCACCGGCGGTGAGCAGCAGCGAGCCCATCGAGGCCGCCTGGCCGACGCAGAGCGTGGCCACCTTGGGCCGGATGTACTGCATCGTGTCGTAGATCGAGAGCCCCGATGTCACCACCCCGCCGGGGGAGTTGATGTACATCGAGATCTCCTTCTTGGGGTTCTCGGCCTCGAGGTGCAGAAGCTGCGCCACCACCAGCTGGCTCATCCCGTCGTGGACCGGGCCGTTCACGAAGATGATCCGCTCCTTCAGGAGGCGGGAGAAGATGTCGTAGGCCCGTTCGCCGCGGGAGGTCTGTTCGACGACCATCGGGACGAGGTTCATGTAGGTCTCGTAGGGATCGCGCATTGTGCTCGGGGGCCTCTTCCTGTTCGGGGGCGCTGGAGGGGTCCATAGCGCCCGGGTGTTGACGGAGTCTTATTCACGCCGTCCGGTGCCTTCAAGGGAGCGGGCGGCAGCGCAAACTGCTTGACCTGATCCGTAAGTATGGGCTTACAGTAAGTCGTGACTGACCAACCTGCAACCCCTCCCCCGGCCGAACGTGCCATTGCTGCCCTCGCCGACCCGACCCGGCGGGCGATCGTCCAGTGCTTGCGCTCGGGTCCCCTGCCGGTGGGCCGGATCGCGGCGCCCCTGCCGGTGTCGCGCCCCGCGGTGTCGCAGCATCTGAAGGTCCTGACCGACGTGGGCCTTGTGGACGTGACACCGCGTGGCACCATGCGGGTCTACCGCCTGTCGCCGAAAGGCGTGGCGGAGCTTCGCGCCTGGTTCGACGGCCTCTGGGACGATGCCCTCGCCGGCTTTGCCCGCGCCGCCGAGGCCCGCGCCACCGAGAGGAAGACCCGAACATGACCGACCCCATCCGCAAGACCGTGACCGTCCCGCTGCCCCCCGATGCGGCCTTCGACCTGTTCACCGCGGACA
>JAMWZF010000579.1 GCA_024304875.1 Paracoccaceae bacterium | reverse complement strand
TCGACCTGCCGCGGCCATTCGGCCAGCTTGGCCATCAGGCCCAGTTCGGCAGGGTGGGTCAGGGACGACAGATCGGCCCCGGCGGCCGCATCGGCGCCGATCCCCGCCTTGCGCAGGACCGAGTTGATCCGCGCCATGGCGTACTGGACATAGAACACCGGGTTGTCCTTGGACTGCTCGGTCACCTTGTCGAAGTCGAACTCCAGCGGCGCGTCGTTCTTCCGCGTCAGCATGTGGAACCGGGCCACGTCCGGCCCCACCATCTCGACCACGTCCGAGAGGGTCACGAAGGTCCCCGCGCGCTTCGACATCTTGAAGGGCTCGCCGTTCTTCATCAGCTTGACCAGCTGCAGCAGCTTGATGTCGAGCGGCGTCCTGCCCTCCGACAGCGCCGAGACGGCAGCCTTCATCCGCTTGACGTAGCCGCCGTGGTCGGCGCCGAAGATGTCGATCAGCTCGTCATAGCCCCGGCTCACCTTGTCGTAGTGGTAGGCGATGTCGGGGGCGAAATAGGTCCAGGCGCCGTCCGACTTCTGGATCGGCCGGTCCACGTCGTCGCCGTGTTCGGTGGACTTGAACAGCAGCTGCTCGCGCGGCTCCCAGTCCTCGGGCAGCTTGCCCTTCGGCGGCTCCAGCGTGCCGCGGTAGATCAGGCCCTTGCCCTTCAGATCCTCGATCGCCGCCTCGATCTTGCCGGTGTCGTAAAGCGACTTCTCGGAATAATAGACGTCCATCTCGACGCCGAGGGCGGCGAGGTCGCGGCGGATCAGCTCCATCATCGCGTCGGTGGCGAAATCGCGGACCTCGGTGAGCCAGTACTGCTCGCCCTTGTCCAGGTATGCATCGCCCACCTTCGCCTTCAGCGCCTCGCCCACCTCGATCAGGTAGTCGCCGGGATAGGTCCCCTCGGGCCAGTCGACGGTCAGGTCGTGGGCCTCCTGGTAGCGCAGGTAGACGGACCTCGCGAGCGTATCGACCTGCGCGCCGCCGTCGTTGATGTAATACTCGCGGGTCACGTCGTAGCCGGCGTAGGACAGCAGCTCGGCAATGGCATCGCCCACCACCGCGCCCCGCATGTGGCCGACGTGCATGGGGCCGGTGGGGTTGGCGCTGACGAACTCCACGTTGATCTTCTTGCCCTGCCCCATCGCGCTGCGGCCGTAGTCCGCATCCGCCAGGATCGCGGTCACCAGCCCCTGCCAGACCGCCGGCGCCAGCCGCAGGTTCAGGAAGCCCGGCCCCGCCACCGTCGCCTCGGCGATCCGGTCGTCCTCGGCCAGCACGCCCGCCAGCGCCTCGGCGATGTCTCGCGGCTTGCTTCCCGCAGGCTTGGCCAGCACCATCGCGGCATTGGTCGCCATGTCGCCGTGCGCCGGATCGCGCGGCGGCTCCACCGTCACCTGCCCGGTGTCGAGACCGCCGGGCAGCACGCCCTCCGCCTCCAGCCGGGCGAGGCTATCGAGAACGAGAGAGCGGATATCCGAGAACAGGTGCATGGGGCTTCAGGCTTTCATTGCGGGTCGGGCGGGGTTTATCACCC
>JAMWZF010000578.1 GCA_024304875.1 Paracoccaceae bacterium | reverse complement strand
CCGAGGACCCCGACACCCTTTTCGACGTCATCCCCGCCGATTTGCGCACCCCCTACGACATCCGCGAGGTGATCCGTCGGATCGTGGACGGCAGCGACTTCGACGAGTTCAAGGCGCGGTTCGGGGATACGCTGGTCACCGGCTTCGCCCATATCGACGGATATGCCTGCGGCATCGTCGCCAACAACGGCGTGCTCTTCAGCGAGGCCGCGCAGAAGGGCGCGCATTTCGTCGAGCTGTGTTCCCAGCGGCGCATCCCCCTGATCTTCCTGCAGAACATCACCGGCTTCATGGTCGGCCGGAAGTACGAGAACGAGGGCATCGCCCGGCACGGGGCCAAGATGGTGACGGCGGTGGCGACGACCTCGGTGCCCAAGATCACGCTGATCGTCGGCGGCTCCTTCGGGGCAGGGAACTACGGCATGGCCGGGCGGGCCTATTCGCCCCGGTTCCTCTGGTCCTGGCCCACCTCGCGGACGGCCGTGATGGGCGGCGAGCAGGCCGCGGGCGTGCTGGCGACGGTCAAGGCCGATGCCGCCGCTGCCGCGGGCCAGCCCCTGACGGAGGAGGAGATCACCGCCATCCGTACCCCCGTCGAAGAGCAGTTCGCCCGCCAGTCCCACCCGCTCTACGCCTCGGCCCGGCTCTGGGACGACGGCATCATCGACCCGCGCCACTCGCGCGAGGTGCTGGCCCTGTCGCTTCGTGCCGCATTGAACGCGCCGATCGAGGAGACACGTTTCGGCGTGTTCCGCATGTGAGGTGAGGCCATGACAGACCGCTACGAGAAACAGGACCATTACACCGGCATCCCCTGGGTCAGCGTCACGCCCCAAGAGGTGCGGGGACATCCCAAGGGCCAGCTGACGCCGCTGCTCTGGCTGATCGGGCTGTTCTTCATCGGCTCGGCGCTCTTGAAGATCTGGTTGCTGGCCCAAGGCGGCCTCGGCCTCGGCGGGGCGGTGCTCTCGGGCCTCTTCCCGCTGCTGACCGGCATCGGCCTGCTGATGCGGGCGCCCTGGGCGCTGATCCTCGCCGTCCTCTCCGCCGGCTTCAGCCTCTTCGGCCTCGTCCGTGGCTTCGGCACCGACACCTCGCTGATCTACCTTGGCGAGACGATCATCATGGCGGGCATCCTGTTCTACCTGATGGACGGCGACCGGCCGAACTTCATCTACCGGCACCGCTACCGGAAATATTCGGTCCTGAAGGACGGCGAATGACCCTGGACGAGGCCCTTGCCCGCTATCCCGGCGCCGTGACCTTCACTTTCGGCGACGGGCCGGAGCTGTCGGCAGAGCTGCTGGCGCTGGTCCGGGCAGGGAAGAAGACCGCGACCTGCGGCGCGCTGCGCGATTACGGGGCGGGCGGGCAGGACCTGCCGGTCGTGGGCCGCCGGGACATCGCGCTGGAGTGGGACGGCGCGCCCGCCCTGGTGATCGAGACGGTCGAGGTGACGACGCGCCGCTTCTGCGATGTCGACGCCGATTTCGCCCTGGCCGAGGGCGAGGACGAGACCCTCGAAGGCTGGCAGGAGGGCCACCG
>JAMWZF010000577.1 GCA_024304875.1 Paracoccaceae bacterium | reverse complement strand
ATGTGGACCAGTTCGGCCTCGTCCGCGGCGGCCATGACGACCATCCCCGGCAGGGCGGAGAGGTATCCGATGTCGAAGGCACCCGCGTGGGTCGGCCCGTCGGCCCCCACCAGCCCCGCGCGGTCGATGGCGAAGCGGACGGGCAGGCCTTGCAGGGCGACGTCGTGGACCACCTGGTCGTAGCCGCGTTGCAGGAAGGTCGAGTAGATCGCGCAGAAAGGTTTGAGCCCGCTCGCGGCCATGCCGGCGGCGAAGGTCACGGCGTGCTGCTCGGCGATGCCCACGTCGAAGACGCGGCCCGGAAACCGCTTGCCCATGATGTCGACGCCGGTGCCCGAGGGCATGGCGGCGGTCACGGCGACGATTGACGGATCGTCCTCCGCCAGCCGGGTCAGGGCCTGGCCGAAGACCTTGGTGTAGGACGGCGCGTTGGGCTTGCCCTTGGCCTGTGCGCCGGTGGCGACCTCGAATTTGCTGACACCGTGGCCCCGGTCGGCGGCGGTTTCGGCCGGCGCGTAGCCCTTGCCCTTGACCGTGCAGACGTGGATCAGAACCGGGCCGGTGGCGCGGGTGCGGGCGGCGCGCAGAACCGGGAGGAGTTGCGCCATGTCATGCCCGTCGATGGGGCCGATGTAGGAAAAGCCCAGCTCCTCGAACAGCGTCCCCTGCCCGCCCGGCAGACCGGTCACGAGGGCCCGGGCCCGGCGGGCATGGTCGCGGATCGGGCCGGGGAGTGCGGCCTCGAACCCCTCTGCCATCTTCTGCGCGGCGCCAAGGGGCCCGGAATAGAGCGAGGAGAGATACTTCGACATCGCACCCGTGGGCGGCGCGATGGACATCTCGTTGTCGTTCAGGATGACGAACATCCGCCGCCCCTCGTGCCCGGCGTTGTTCAGCGCCTCGTAAGCCATGCCGGCGCTGATGGAGCCGTCACCGATCACCGCGATGGCGTCACCGGTGTCCTGCCCCATGTCCCTCCCCACGGTGAAGCCGAGAGCGGCGGAGATCGATGTCGAGGAATGGGCGGCGCCGAAGGGGTCGTAGGGGCTCTCGTCCCGCTTGGTGAAACCTGACAGCCCGCCCTCCTGCCGCAGGGTGCGGATCCGGTCCCGCCGGCCGGTCAGCACCTTGTGCGGGTAGCATTGGTGGCCGACGTCCCAGATCAGCTTGTCGCGGGGGGTATCGAAGACCGCGTGGATCGCGACCGTCAACTCGACCACGCCGAGGGAGGAGCCGAGATGCCCGCCGGTCCGGCTGACCGCGTCGATGACCTCGGCCCGCAACTCCCGGGCGACATCGCCAAGGGCGGCATCGGTCAGGCGGCGAAGGTCCGCAGGGGTGCGGACGAGGTCGAGGGTCGGAGTATGCGGAGTGTCGGACATGAGTGGGCCTCCCCGGAAAAAAGTTCAGCGCCAGAAGGGCTTTGGTCCCCCCTGGCGCCGTCTCCCGTCGCCAACGGGAGGGATGGGGTCACGGGCCCGAAGGTCGCTGTCCCCGGACGACCGGCCCGGGAACGGGACCGGCCATCGGCTGTCAGGGGCGGGCGACACCCGCCCCCGGTATGGAT
>JAMWZF010000576.1 GCA_024304875.1 Paracoccaceae bacterium | reverse complement strand
AGATCACGGAGAGGAGGAACGCCGCGTGCCCGAGGAAATGGTGCCGGTCCTCGGCCCGGCCCTTGGGATGCGACAGCTTGCCCGTGGCCCAGGGCGCCCATTGCCGCCAGCTCCGCCAGGCGACGATGCCGATGGCGGCCAGCACCCCGGCGCTCAGGATCAGGAGCCAGAGGCGCGTGGTCTCGTAGTCCAGCCCCTTGGCGCAGGCGATGGCCACGGTGCAGTAGCAGACCAGGAAGTGCCCCGCCCAGATCACCGGGGCGGCGGTGATCTTGATCAGGCTCGCGCTTTCCTCGGCGAACTCGCGGGTTTCGCGGGTCTCGGCGTCGGTCTGCCTGGCGTCGTTCATCGCATCCTCCGTCACAGGACCATCGGCGCGAGGCCGATGACCGCGCAGGCGACCAGCACCGACAGGACGTGGAAGTGCCAGTAGAGCGAAACGTTCCAGATGTCGGCGTCGTAGCGCGGCGTCAACTTGCCGAAGAGGGACCCGGCGAGGCAGTAGCCTTGCATGATGATCCCCGCGCCCGCGTGGGCGACGACCCAGATCATCAGGCCCCAGATGATCGCCGGGTAGGTGTGGGTCGTGGGCTCGAGCGCGAGGACCGAGACGATCAGCGCCGCGATCCCCCCCGCCGCCGAGAGGGGCGCGAGGGCGAGGCAGATGCGCGCCGGGGTGACCGACCCGGCGCGGTTCAGGATCCGCGCGCCGAGGGTCAGCGCCCAGGAGGCCGTCAGCAGCGCCGCGGCGAGGCCGACCAGCGCGGCGTCGGCGTGCATCGCCCCTTCGGGCGGGAAGTCGGGCGAGGCCGTCCAGTAGAAGAAGAACCCGAAGACCAGCGAGGCGAAGGCGGTGGCGTCCCCCAGCATGGTGATCCACATCGCCCACCAGCCCGCCGAGGCGGGACCCGAGGCGTAGTTCGGCAGGGTGAGGCCGAGGCCGACGTCCTGCTCGGCATGTTTCGGCGGCCGGGCCGTCGCGGTCCACAGCCACCAGATGATGCAGCCGATGGCGATGGCGCCCGAGATCACCGAGGCGGTGTACCAGCTGAAGGTCGGGAAGATGAAGGCGCCGCCGGTGAAGCCCGCCGCGAGGTGGGTGATCCAGGTCGGCCCGGTGACCCGCTGGACATAGAGCGGCCGGGCGTCGATCACCGAGGTCACGATGGTCTCGCGCAGGCCCTCGTGGGTGTCGGGCAGGTAGTAGCGCCCGGCATCCATCCTCTCGAGCAGTTTGGGCTGATCCCAGAGCGGGTAGCGCGTGGTGATGTAGGGGATCGAGCGCACGCCCCAGCCGGGGTCGGGGATGTCGTGGGTCCATTCCAGCGTGCCGGCGTCCCAGGGGTTGCGCGCGATGGGCGGCTGGTCGCCCTTGGGCCGGATCAGGTCCCAGACGAAGACGACGATGCCGGCGGCGACGATGACCGCGCCGAGGGATGAGATCATGTTCAGCCCGTCCCAGCCCAGGCCTTCGGGATAGGCATAGATCCGGCGCGGCATGCCCCAGAGGCCGGTCAGGTGCATCGGCAGGAAGGTGATGTTGAAGCCGGAGAAGGTCAGCCAGAAGGAC
>JAMWZF010000575.1 GCA_024304875.1 Paracoccaceae bacterium | reverse complement strand
CTTCGCCGGGATCGAGGGCACCCGCCCCGTCCTCTGCGAGATCCAGGCGCTGGTTGCCCCCGCGCCCTCGGGCCAGGCGCGCAGAAGCGTCGTCGGCTGGGACGGCGGGCGCCTTGCGATGATCCTCGCCGTGCTCGAGGCACGCTGCGGCGTCGCCTTCGCGGGCCTCGACGTCTACCTCAACGTCGCGGGCGGGCTCAGGATCAGCGAACCGGCGGCGGACCTTGCCGTCGCGGCCGCCCTGGTCAGTGCGCGGGAAGATGCCGCCCTGCCCGCCACTTGTGTCATTTTTGGCGAGATCAGCCTGTCGGGCGCGCTTCGCCCCGTCAGCCAGACCGAAAACAGGTTGAAAGAGGCCCGAAAACTTGGTTTTAGCTCCGCCATCACGCCGGAGGCCCGGAAACGGGACCAAGGTACCGGCGTCGAGATCCGCCAGATGACCGACCTGCCCCGCTTCGTGGCCGAGGTCTTCGGCGACCGCTAGGCAAGAACAGACGAAGGCCGAGGGGACATGGAAGGTTTCACCATCATCGACGGGATCGTCGCGGCGGTCATCGTGCTGTCGGCGCTTCTGGCCTATTCGCGCGGGCTCGTCCGCGAGGCCATGGCCATCGCCGGCTGGATCGGCGCCACCATCCTCGCCTTCATCTTCGCCGACCAGGTGCAGCCGCTGATCCGGCAGATCCCGGTCGTCGGCGACTTCATCGGCGACAGCTGCGAACTCAGCATCATCGGCGCCTTCGCCGCCGTCTTTGCCGTGACCCTGGTCATCTTCTCGATCTTCACGCCGCTGTTCTCCTCGGTCATCCAGCGCTCCGCCCTCGGCGGGCTGGACCAGGGGCTCGGCTTCCTCTTCGGCGTGGCGCGGGGCATCCTTCTCGTCGCCGTGGCCTTCTTCGTCTACGACACCGTGCTTGCCGCGCAGGATGTCGCCATGGTCGAGGACAGCCGCTCGGCCAAGGTCTTCGCCCGCTTCACCGGCGAGCTGGAAGAGCAGAACCCCGAAGCGGCGCTCGGCTGGATCACCACCCAGTACGAACAGCTCGTCGGCCCCTGCGCCGCCCCGGCCGAGACCGTGACGCCCGAGACCCCGCCGGCCACCGACGCCCCGACTGACGCCCCGACCGAGGCCCCGGCGAGCGAGTGACGCTCAGGACCGGCCCAGGAACCGGTCCACCGCGTCCGCCAGCATCCCGAACCCCGGCGTCTGCGGCAGCGGCACGTGATTGTGATCGGGCAGCGAGACGAACTCCGCTCCGGGGACCGCGGCGGCGATCCTCAGACCCTCGCTGGCCGGGTGCAGGCTGTCGTGCTCGGCATGGATCACAAGCGTGGGGCATCTGACCCCGGTGAGCGCCTCGCGCACGTCCATCTCTCCGATCGCCCGCCGCAGCCGCACCGCCGTGTCCGGATCGGCCGAGGCCAGCTGGATCGCCACGAAGTCCGCCAGCTGGAGGTCGGTCGCGTCCGGCATGAAGATCGCGGCGACGGATTTCATGAAGGCGGACCCCGCCTGACCCCATCCCCGACGGGTCATCTCGAGCATGCCACGGGCCAGGTCCTCGGACACCGCGTC
>JAMWZF010000574.1 GCA_024304875.1 Paracoccaceae bacterium | reverse complement strand
GATGCGCTGGTGATCTTCCCGCCACTTCCGACCTTCCTGTCCAAGCCCCTGCCGGCCGAGGTGGTCGTCGACTACCACGCCGCCGTCGCCGAGGCCGTGGACGTGCCGCTGATCGCCTTCCAGACCGCGAACGCCAGCTACCCGGTCGGCACCATCCGGGCCCTGGCCGAGATGGGGCGCGTGGAGGCGATCAAGGATGCCGCCTTCGACATCGACCGGACCTGGGAGATCGTGGAAGAAGCCGCCGAGACCGAGGGCCGCATCGCGGTGCTGACCGGCAACGACACCTTCGTCGTCGAGGCGCTGCTGATGGGCTGCCAGGGGGCGCTGATCGGCCTCGCCGGGTCCTTCACGCGCGAGATTGTCCGGATGCAGGCCTTCGCCGCCGCGGGCAAGGCGACCGAGGCCTACGAGATCTGGAACGAGATCGGCCCCGCCGCCCGCCTGATCTGGAGCAATCCGCTGCGCGACTACCGCCCCCGGATGAAGCACCTCCTGGTCCGCCAGGGCATCTTCCCAAGCGACTACACCCGCGCCCCGCAGACCCGCATCACCCCCGCCGACCGGGACAAGCTGGACGGCCTGATCCGGCGCCACGGCCTCGACGCCAGCCGCTACCACCCCGCAGGCTGACCCTTCGCCACCCCAATCCAACCCAGGACGACTGACATGGACAAAGACGAAAACCACGCCGACAGGATCCGTCTCGATCGCCCGGCCGAGCATGTTGCGCTGATCACCATTTCCCGCACCGAGAAGAAGAACGCGCTGCACAGCTCGATGGTGATCGAGATCGGGCGCATCATCGAGGAATTGGCTGTCGACGACAGCGTCCGCGCGGTGGTGCTGACCGGGGGCGAGCAGATGTTCGCCGCCGGATCGGACATCAGGGAGATGGTCACCTTCGGCCCGCCGGCCACCTCGAACAACCCGCGCCGCGTCGCCGCCTGGCGCCGGATCGAGAACTTCGAGAAGCCGATCATCGCCGCGGTGAACGGCATCGCCTTCGGCGCCGGCTGCGAGATCGCGATGACCTGCGACTTCATCATCGCGGGCGAGAATGCTCAATTCGGCCAGCCCGAGGTCAAGATCGGCGGGATGGCGGGTGACGGCGGCACCCAGCGCCTGCCGCGCAAGATCGGCCCGCAGATGGCCTCGTACATGCTGCTCTCGGGCGAGCCGATCGACGTGGACACCGCCCATCGTCTCGGCCTCGTGGTCGAGGTCTGCCCGGTCGAGAAGACGATTCAAAGGGCCATTGAGATCGCCGGCGTGATCGCCGAGCGTGCCCCCGTCGCCGTGCGCAACACCAAGGCTTGCATTCGCACCGCCGTCGGCGCGACGCTTGAGAACGGCATCGCCTTCGAGCGCGACGCGATCTGGCGCAACAGTATGACCGAGGACCGGCAGGAGGGCATGACCGCCTTCACCGAAAAGCGCCCGCCGGTGTTCAGGGGGCGCTGAGCGTCCCCGTCAGGCCCCCGGTCAGGAAGGCCGAGCCGCGGCGGTAGGGGCGCAGGCCGGCGAAGCGGCGGCCGTCCCGCTCGGCCTCGTCCCGCACGACCCCTTCCAGCCCTCCGT
>JAMWZF010000573.1 GCA_024304875.1 Paracoccaceae bacterium | reverse complement strand
GGGCAGGTCGGGGACTACGACGAACACGCCCATTTCAACCGCCAGCAGATCGCCCTGTACGACCGCTTCACCCAGTTCACCCTGCTGGCCGCCCGGCAGGCCATCGGACAGGCCGGGCTGACCTTCCAGGGCGACCTCGCCAACCGGACCGGCGTCGTGCTGGGCACGGCCGGCGGCGGGGTGAACACCTGGGACGAGAATTACCGGACGGTCTACGAGGAGGGGAAGAACCGGGTTCATCCCTTCGTGGTCCCCAAGCTGATGAACAACGCCGCCGCCAGCCACGTCAGCATGGAATACAACCTGCGGGGGCCCTCCTTCACCGTCGCCACCGCCTGCGCCTCGTCGAACCACGCGATGGGGCAGGCGTTCCACATGATCCGGTCGGGCATGTGCGACGCGATGGTCACCGGCGGGTCCGAGGCGATGCTCTGCTTCGGCGGGATCAAGGCGTGGGAGGGGCTGCGCGTGATGTCCAAGGACGCCTGCCGTCCATTCTCCCTCGGCCGGAACGGCATGGTGCAGGGCGAAGGCGCGGCCGTCTTCGTCTTCGAGGAGCGCGAGCGCGCCCGCAAGCGCGGGGCCGAGATCCTCGCCGAGGTGATCGGCTTCGCCATGTCCTCGGACGCCGCCGACATCGTGATGCCGAACAAGCAGGGCGCGGCCCGTGCCATCCTGGGCGCGATCACCGACGCCGGCATCGCCAAGGAACAGGTCGGCTACATCAATGCCCACGGCACCGGAACGGCGGCCAACGACAAGACGGAATGCGCCGCGGTGGCGGACGTCTTCGGCGCCCATGCGGACAGCCTGATGATCTCGTCCACCAAGTCGATGCACGGCCACCTGATCGGCGGCACCGGCGCGGTGGAGCTGCTGGCCTGCATCATGGCCCTGCGCGACGGTGTCGTCGCCCCCACCATCGGCTACGAAGAGCCGGACCCGGAGTGCGCCCTCGACGTGGTGCCGAACGAGGCGCGTCAGGCCAAGGTGGACGTCGCCCTGTCCAATGCCTTCGCCTTCGGCGGGCTGAACGCCGTCCTGGCGCTGAAGGCGGCCTGACGGGCGCCTGCCCCGAAGCGTGATTAATCTTTTCTTAACATGATCTTACCCGCGGATAAGGTCCCCGGAACAAGAAAGGGGCCCCGGAGGCCCCTTTCCCGTCGAACCATGTTGTTCCGGGGTCACTCGGCCGGGACGGTCTGGGCGTCGTAGGCCGCGGTGAACCCGCTGAGCGAGATCGTCAGGGTGATCGTCTCGTCCGGCGCCACGGCGGGGACAAGGACCACGGTCGCATTGGCGCCGCGCTTGAACTGGTCGATGGCCGCCTGGTCGAAGCCGACGCGGGACAGGCAGCCCGACGACAGGAAGGGCGAGAAGGACCGGCCCGAGCAGAAGGTGAAGGGGTATTTGCGCGGGGTGCCGCCGTCGACCGACAGGGTCATCTGGGCGGGCAGGAAGGTCTCGAGCGGGGCGACGATATTGGCGCCGGCGGCGGCCTGGCTGCCCTCGGACAGGGGGAACATCGCGATTTCCGAAACCGGGTTGCCGTCGCTGTCCGAGAGCAGCTGGTACATCTGGCAG
>JAMWZF010000572.1 GCA_024304875.1 Paracoccaceae bacterium | reverse complement strand
CTCGGCCAGGGCGGCCTTGATCGCAGTCAGGTCGAGGCCCCAGTGCAGGCAGTAGTTCGCATCCTCGGCGGCCACGGCAGACCGGGCCATCACGGGCGCGATCTGTTCCATCGGGACCCACTCGCGGGTAAGGCCGCCTTCGCGGGTACGTTCGGACAGCATATAGGGCGTCACCGGCGGGTTCACGACGGCAAAGAGGGCGACAAGCAACAGGACCATGAGGGCAGCTCCGGCAAGGCCGCGCCGAATCCACCGGCGCGGACGTCTCGAGAGGCCGGTCGCGGATCTCCGGCGCGGTGATGTCGATCGCTTCCCCATGCGCGGAAGATCTCTCACAGCTTTCGTCGAAAAAGCCAGCCTCCCCCGGAGGCTTTCGCCCGCCTGTTACCGTGAGGTCATGGCCGGTCAGTCCGCGATTTCTGCCACCGTCGCGGCCAGCAGCGACCCCAGCCGGGCCGAGCCCTCGGGCGAGGGATGCAGCCGGTCGCGCGCGTAATGCGACAGGTTGGTCCGGTCGATCACCCGATCCCCCCGCACGATGTGCAGCCCGTCGACCGCCGCCGCCAGCGCTGCCATCCGGGCCTCCAGCGCGTCCAGCTCTTCCTCGCAGGGGCTGAAGGCGTTCCCGCCGACGGGAATGTCGTAGTAGGCGAGGTAGATCACCTGCGTCCCGGCGCGGGTCAGCGGCAGGATCAGGTTGGCGAACTCCCCCGACAGGGTTGGCCCGACCATAAGGTCCAGCGTCGCGTCGCACGCCGAACAGCCGCATTCGCCGCGCAGGTCGTTGCCCCCGCCGCCGAGGATCAGGACCTCGGGCCTGGCATCTCCGATCTGCCTGCGAACGTCCGGGACCAGCGACACCGGCCCCGCCGAAAACCGCGCGCCCGAGACCGAGACGTCGACCACCTCGCGCCCTGTCCGGCGGGCCAGCTCCCAGGCGATGCTCTGCCGGCTGTCCCGGTTCCAGGCGAGGATGCTGTCCCCGGCCACCAAAATGTCCTGCGCCGCCGCCGGACGGGCCGGGGCCGCAAGGGCCACCGACACCGCCATGATCAGCGCGTGGCGGATCACTCCGCCGGAACCGCGATCGGCTCCTGCGAGATCGGATGCTCCAGCTTGTTCAGCATCTCCTTGGGACAGATCTGGAGGAAGTTCCCCAGCTCCTCGTCCCAATGCTGTAGGATGTCCGTCGCCTTGCGGCTGCCGGTCTCCCGCGCGTGCCGCTCGACCAGGCCCTTCAACTCATCGTGCCAATGGTCCACGGTCACCGGGCAGGTCACCAGGGTCTCGTGGTTGATGAGGTCGGTGGCGAGGCCCTCGGGATCGTAGAGATAGGCCATGCCGCCGGTCATCCCCGCGCCGAAGTTCGCGCCCACGGGCCCGAGGATCACGGCAGTTCCGCCGGTCATGTACTCGCAGCCGTTCGACCCGCAGCCCTCGATCACAACCTTGGCGCCCGAGTTGCGCACGGCAAAGCGCTCCCCGGCCCGGCCCGCGGCAAAGAGGTAGCCGTCTGTCGCGCCATAGAGGACCGTGTTGCCGATGATCGTGTTCTCCGACGCCACCAGCGGAGAGGCCATAGGCGG
>JAMWZF010000571.1 GCA_024304875.1 Paracoccaceae bacterium | reverse complement strand
GGGGAGTCCCGCAGGGACGGGGGCAGCGCCCCCGATCCACCTCTCGTTGCCGTGGCTGGCCTGCCGCCTCAGCGGTCCCGCCGCACCGGGCCCACGTCGGGCAGGGTGATGCGGGCCACCTGCTCGGCGATGGGGGCGACCGCGAGGGGGTGGGGGTCCGAGGTATAGGCCTCGGGGTCCGTCAGCGGAACCCAGTCGCCCAGCGTGTAGATCTCGAGCCCCGAGAACCGCGCCTTGTAGCCCATCTTGTCGCTGCCCGGCACCCAGTAGCCGAGATAGACATAGGGCAGCCCCATGGAGCGGGCGATCTCGACATGGTCGAGGATGATGTAGGTGCCAAGGCTGTCGGCCGCGTGCTCGGGCGCGAAGAAGGAATAGACCATGCTGAGGCCGTCATCGAGAACGTCCGTCAGGCTGACCGCGCGCAGGCCCCCGCGGGGTCCGGTGGGGTCATCGTCGGGGTGGCTGTATTCGATCAGGCGCGAGCGGATCGGGGTTTCCTCGACCATCGCGGCGAATTCGAAAAGGTCCATGTCGGCCATGCCGCCCGAGGCGTGCCGGCTGTCGAGGTAGTCGCGGAACAGCGCGTATTGCTCTTCCGTGGCCCAGGGCGAGGAGGCGTTGCGCTTCAGCGCGGCGTTGCGCTTGAGCACCCGCTTCTGGCTGCGCGAGGGCGCGAACTTCGACACGTCGATCCGGGCCGAGAGGCAGGCCGAACATTCCGCGCAGGAGGGCCGGTAGAGCACATTCTGCGACCGGCGGAACCCCTGCTTGCTGAGGGCGTCGTTCAGCTTCTCGGCGCTGTCGCCCTGCAGGGCGGTGAACAGTTTCCGCTCCATCCGGCCCTCGAGGTAGGGGCAGGGCTGCGGGGCCGTCACATAGAACTGCGGGGCGAGGGGAAGGGTGTGGCGCATCGCTTTGTCGAAGATAGGGATCCGAAGGGGACCGTATCAACGCCCCCGCAAAAAGAAACCCCCCCGAAAGGGGGGGGCTCCAGTTTGCGGGGCCTCGCCGGGGAGGCCCGTCAGATTGGCCGGTTGACCGCGGTGGTGTTCAGCACGAGATCGGTCAGGCCCTGGCCCCGGGGGGTCACCGCCATCAGGCAGACCGAGATCAGCTGCGCCGGCGCCATGACGACCGAGACCGAGTAGCCGAGGGTGTGCAGGAAGGCCTCGCCCCCGGTCAGGGTCCGCCCGTCGAGCCGGCGGATCTGGATGCCGAAGAAGCGCATTCCCCAGGTGGCCGAGCGGGAGGCGAGCGTCCACCAGCGGTAGAAGAACCCCACCACCAGCATCATCGCGGCGAAGAAGAAGATGCCGATGAAGGCGGTGAAGGGCAGGAGCAGAGTGCAGATGACGCCGACGACGATCACGTCGATCACCCAGGCAAGGGCGCGGGAGAGGCGCGCGCCGGCGTAGAGGTCCGGGCCGATTTCGGGATCGGGCAGGCGGGTGCCGTAGGCGGTGGTCTGGTCGGTCATGGGAGGGAAGCCTCCTTGCAACTTCGGGTTGGCGGATCAGATAGGGCGCGGCGCGCCCGCGGCACCCCCTTGTCCCCCCGGGGTTCGCCGCGGGCGGCCGGTCAGGCCGGCTCGCGCAGGGCGGGAGCAC
>JAMWZF010000570.1 GCA_024304875.1 Paracoccaceae bacterium | reverse complement strand
GCCGAGGACCGTGCCCGCCTCTGGAAGGCCCGGCACACCGGCTACTACGCGAACCTGCACTACCTGCCGAACAAGCGGGTCATGGGCACCGACGCCTGCGTGCCGATCTCGGCGCTGGTGGACTGCATCCGCGAGACCGAGGCCGACATCGCGGCCACCGACCTCGTGGTGGCCGTGAACGGGCATGTCGGCGACGGCAACTTCCACCTCGGCATCCTGTTCGATCCGACCCGGCCGGAAGAGCGCGCCGCCGCCGAGGGTCTGGCCCGGCGCACCGGAGAACGGGCGATCCGCCTCGGCGGCAGCTGTTCGGGAGAACACGGGATCGGGCTGCACAAGCTGGACCTCGCCGCCGAGGAGAACGGCGCCGCGCTCGACCTGATGTGGGACATCAAGCGCGCTTTCGACCCCAACGGGATCATGAATCCAGGCAAGCTCTTGGCGGAGGTCTGAGGCGATGACAGAAGGCACCACGGCGTACATCGGCATCGACGTCGGCACCGGCGCCGCGCGGGCCGGGATATTTGGCGCCGCGGGCGACCTGATCGCCCACGCCAGTGCCCCGATTCAGACCTTCGTGCCCCGTCCCGATTTCGCCCAGCACAGCTCGGCCGACATCTGGCAAGCCTGCTGCCATGCCACCCGCGAGGCCGTCGCCCATGCCGGGATCGCGGCGGATGACTTCAAGGGCATCGGGTTCGACGCGACGTGCTCCCTCGTCGTGTCCGGTCCTCCGGGTCGGCCCCTCTCGGTCGATCCGGAGGGAACGCCGGGCCAGGACATCATCGTCTGGCATGACCACCGCGCGCTCGAGGACGCGGCCGAGATCAACCGCCTCGGCGGCGAGCCTCTGGACTACGTCGGCGGGCGGATCTCCCCCGAGATGCAAGTGCCCAAGATGCGCTGGCTGCGGCGAGAACTGCCGGAGGTCTTCCGCTCGGCCACCGGCTTCTGGGACCTGCCGGACTGGTTGGTCCACCGGGCGACGGGGGCGGCGTCGCGGTCGCTTTGTTCGGTCGTCTGCAAGTGGACCTACCTCGGCCACAAGGGAACGTCGGGCGAGGGCTGGCAGGACGATTTCCTGACGGCCGCGGGCCTCGGCGACCTGGTGGACGAAGGATACGCCCGGATCGGGACCGAGTTCCTCGCGCCCGGCCAGATTGCGGGCGGGTTGACCGACGAAGCTGCCGAAGAACTGGGACTTCCAGCCGGCACCCCGGTCGGCGCCAGCCTGATCGACGCCTATGCCGGGGCGCTCGGGACCCTGCGCACCGGGGGCGAGGACTGGCTCGGCCGGCTCGCGATCATCGCTGGCACCTCGACCTGTCACATCTGCCTGTCGGAGGATCCGGTCTTCGTGCCCGGGGTCTGGGGCCCCTACCATGGCGCCCTCGTCGGCGACCTCTGGGCCAGCGAGGGCGGGCAGAGTGCGGCCGGGGCCCTGATCGACACGGTGCTGACACGGCACGGGGCCTATGCCGCGCTGAAAGACGCTGCGGACGCCGGCGGCCGGAGCGTCCATGACCTGCTGGTGGAACGGCTCGCGGACATGGCCGAAGAGACCGCCACCCTGACCGCCCGCCGACACGTCCTGCCGGACATCATGGGAAACCGCT
>JAMWZF010000057.1 GCA_024304875.1 Paracoccaceae bacterium | reverse complement strand
GATGACGATGCGCACGGACGTGACCGAGGAGAGCCTGGCACGGCTGGCGGAGGGCTTCGACCTCGACGCCGAGACGATCCTCGCGGGGATGGACGCGGAGGAAGTGACCGACATCCTCGCCGCCAACCAGGCCCTTGCCCAGCGGCTCGCCATCTCGGGAACGCCGACCTTCGTGCTGGAGGACCAGATGCTGCGCGGCTATGTGCCGCTCGAGCAGATGCGGATGATCGTCGAGGACGTGCGCGCCGAGGGCTGACGGAGGGGTGTATCTAAACCCACCTCACCGGGGGCCGTGCCTCGCCTCCGGCCGCGCGCCCGGGGGCTGCGGTCGGAATTGCGTTTTCTTGCCAGAATGAAGATGCAGGAGCGCGCTTCTCCTTCATTCTGGCAGAAAAACGCATCCGCTCGGTCACAGACCGGGACTGACGTGAGACGTGCCGGGCCGTAAGGTGGGTCTCGCCCCGCTATTCGGCGGCTTCCGGCGCCGCGCTTTCGGCCTCGATCTGCGCGGCCTTCTTCTCGACCTCCTCGACGATGTGGTCGATCATCCTCTCGTTGTCCATCGCGTGGCTCTTCTTGCCGGCGAGATAGACCATCCCCCGGCCCTGCCCGCCGCCGGTGAATCCGACGTCGGTCATCAGCGCCTCGCCAGGCCCGTTCACCACGCAGCCGATGATGCTGAGGGACATCGGCGTCTTGATGTGCTCGAGCCGCGTCTCCAGCGCCTCGACGGTCTTGATGACGTCGAAGCCCTGCCGGGCGCAGGAGGGGCAGGAGATGATGTTGACGCCGCGGTGGCGCAGGCCGAGGGATTTCAGGATCTCGTAGCCGACCTTCACCTCCTCGACCGGATCGGCGGAGAGGCTCACGCGGATGGTGTCTCCGATGCCCATCCAGAGCAGGTTGCCGAGCCCGATGGCGCTCTTGATCGTGCCGCTCGTCAACCCGCCCGCCTCGGTGATGCCGAGGTGGATCGGGGCGTCGGTCTGCTCGGCCAGCATCTGGTAGGCGGCGGCGGCCATGAAGACGTCGGACGCCTTGCAGGAGATCTTGAACTCGTGGAAGTCGTTGTCCTGCAGGACCTTGATGTGGTCCATGCCGCTTTCGACCATCGCGTCCGGGGTCGGCTCTCCGTATTTCTCGAGCAGGTGCCTCTCCAGGCTGCCGGCGTTGACGCCGATCCGCATGGAGCAGCCGTGGTCGCGGGCGGCCTTGATGACCTCGCGCACCCGGTCCTGGCTGCCGATGTTGCCCGGGTTGATCCGCAGGCAGGCGGCGCCGGCCTCGGCGGCCTCGATCCCGCGTTTGTAGTGGAAATGGATGTCCGCGACGATGGGCACCGGGCTCTCGCGGACGATCTCCTTCAGCGCCTTCGCGCTGTCCTCGTCGGGAACCGAGACACGCACGATGTCGGCGCCCGCCTCGGCAGCGCGCTGGACCTGGGCGATTGTGCCGGGAATATCGGTGGTGACGGTGTTGGTCATGGTCTGCACCGTGATCGGTGCGTCGCCCCCCACGGGGACGTTGCCCACCATGATCCGGCGGCTCTTGCGCCGGTCGATGTTGCGCCAGGGGCGGATCGGGTTGTGGGACATCGGGGTGCGGCTCCTGAGGGCTTGCCCTCTACCTAATCCCCCGGCGCGCCGGTCTCAACAGCGGCTTACTGTTCGGGCGCGATCTCGGCCACGCGGACGATCTCGGCCAGCGCGGCGTCGTCCTCGAGGTTGGCGACGGTGTAGGCGCCGGTCAGGGTGTCGACCGAGAGTGCCAGGTTCGACGTTACCTGGCCCGAGGGGCCGACGGGGCCGTAGTGCTGGCCATTGATCGCAAAGTAGACCGCTCCGCTTTCGCCGATGCGCAGGGTCGGCGGCTCTTCGGTCTGGGGCACGGCGTAGGTGTCGCCGGCGTTCATGATCGTCTCGTAGATGACGGTGCCGTCGGCGCCCCGGACGCGGACCCAGGCGGGGCGGACCGCGACGAGGGTGACGCCGGGCGCCGGATCGGCGGTCACCTGCACGCCGGCGTCGGGGACGGTGTCCTCGTCGATATCCACCATGGCGGGAGCGGCGCCGGCCATCTCGAGTCCCGGTTCGGGGGCGAGCGCGCCCACCGACGACGGATCGAGCGCCGAGATAGGCGCGTCCCGCGCTGTCATCACCGGAGCGTCGAGGGCCTCGGGTCGGTAGAGACGGGAGACAGGCTCGGCCGGGGGCGGCATGTAGCCGGCCACGTCGGTCGGCGAATCCAGCCCGCGGGAGACCGCGCCGCCGCCCGCCAGCGGGTCGACGTCCAGATCGGAAACGACGGTCGGCGTTTCCTCGACCGGGGCGAACTGGACGCGCTGGACCTCCTGCAGGACGGACCAGCCGCCGTAACCCAGACCGCCGATCAGGGCGATGAGCACGAGGACCGAGCCGATGGCGCCGGGTTCGACCCGGGCCAGGAAGGCATCGCCCGAGGGCACGAAGGGCGTGGCTGCGCCGGAGAAGATATCCTTGTCAGGGGAACGGCTTGCGAGGCGTTCCTCGCGCGTTGCCTTGACCCGGCTGGCGTCGGCGGACATGCCGTGCGCGGTGGCGAAGCCGCTTTCCTTGCAGAAGGTGTCGAAGGCCCAGTCCGGATCCATCCCGAGGTAGCGGGCGTAGGACCGGACATAGCCGGCGATGAAACCGGGGGTGTCGAAGGCGGTCGGGTCGCAATTCTCGATCGCCGCGATGTAGGCGGCCTTGATCTTCAGCTCGCGCTGGACGTCGAGCAGCGATTTGCCGAGGGTCGCCCGCTCGCCGCGCATCAGGTCGCCAAGCCGGAGTTCGAAAGCGTCGAACCCGCGCGTGTCGTCCTGCGCATCTGCGGCTGATCTGTCGCGCTTGAAGCCTAGCCCGATCATACCCGGTCCTGTCCGCCGTCTGCCCCCAAGTGGTGCCTTTGCGATTCGTCCCATCACAAGCACCTTAAGGTAGCGTTACCACATCCCTGAGTTTCTTGCCCACCGGGAAGGTGGCTCAGCCGGCCAGTTCGGCACGATTCAGCGCGCAGCGGCCCCACAAAATGTCCAGAGCGCGCACAAGTGCATCCATTTCGCCCGATCCGTGAACCGGCGACGGAGTGAAGCGCAGTCGCTCGGTTCCGCGCGGCACGGTGGGGAAATTGATCGGCTGGACGTAGATGCCGAAGTCGTCCAGCAGCATGTCCGAGAGCAGCTTGGTGTGCTTGGGATCCCCCACGATCAGCGGCACGATGTGGCTGCCATGGTCGATGATCGGCAGACCGAGGCCGCGCAGCCGCAGCTTGAGGACAGCTGCCCGCTCCTGGTGCAGATCGCGCAGGGCCTGGTCGGTCTTCAGATGCGCCACCGAGGCCGCCGCCCCCGCCGCCACCGCGGGCGGCAGCGACGTGGTGAAGATGAAGCCCGGGGCGTAAGACCTGATCGCATCGCACAATTTGTGCGAGGCCGCGATGTAGCCGCCCATCACGCCGAAGGCCTTGGCCAGAGTACCGTTGACGATGTCGATGCGGGCCGAAAGCCGGTCGCGCTCGGCCACGCCGCCGCCACGGGGGCCGTACATGCCGACGGCGTGGACCTCGTCGATATAGGTCAGCGCGCCGAATTCGTCGGCGAGGTCGCAGATCGCCTCGATCGGGGCGAAGTCGCCGTCCATGGAATAGACCGATTCGAAGGCGATCAGCTTGGGCGCGGCGGGATCGTCCGCCTCCAGCTTGGCCCGCAGGTCCTCAAGGTCGTTGTGCCTGAAGATCCGTTTCGCCCCGCCGTTGCGGCGGATGCCCTCGATCATGGAGGCGTGGTTCAGCGCGTCGGAATAGATGATGAGGCCCGGCAGCAGCTTGGGGAGCGTGCTGAGGGTCGCGTCGTTGGCGATGTAGGCCGAGGTGAAGAGCAGCGCCCCTTCCTTGCCGTGCAGGTCGGCCAGTTCGGCTTCCAGCCGCTTGTGATAGACGGTGGTGCCGCTGATGTTGCGGGTCCCGCCGGACCCGGCACCGGTGCGGTCGATCGCCTCGTGCATCGCCGAAAGCACGACCGGGTGCTGACCCATGCCGAGGTAGTCGTTGCCGCACCAGACGGTGATCGGCCGCTCGCTTCCGTCGGGCCGGCGCCAGGTGGCATGGGGGTATCGGCCGCTCTCGCGCTCGATGTCGATGAAGGTCCGGTAGCGGCCCTCCTCGTGCAGGCGGGCAATGGCGCTGTCGAGCGCCTCGTCGAGCATCCGGGCCCGGGCATCGTTGTGGAGTGCAGTCACGTCGTCGGCCTTCTTCGTCTTGCGGTCCTTCGGCCCGAGCGGGCCTGCCAACCGTTTCGTGGTCCTTAACCAGTGGCGGCCGGGGCCGACAGGTTACAAATTGCCGCCCCTGCCTAGCATTACACGGCCGCGGGCAAAAGATCAGGTCCGGGAAACCCGCCCCTTGGTCCTGCCCCTGCGGCCTACATAGGTCCATTCGGCATCGCGAACCACCCAATCGGCCATTTCGCGGGGCAATTCGTTGATCTCGATCAAGTTTGCCCGGCTGCCGTCTTGCGGCTCGCCTCGCGGGCCGCGGGATCGGGTCCGGCCATGCCGCCGCCGGGTCGGGCCCGCGCGTCCCGCGCAGGTCCCGGCTTTATCGCGCGAGGTCCGGACCGGTGCGGCTGTCGACCCTCTCGAGCCGATTGGACCGGTCTGGACAACCGTTCTGGCGGGGGCCACCGTAAGCGCCGAATCCAAGGCCAGCCAGGAGAGCCCCTATGTCCCTCGCCCCCGTTCTCGACCGGATCGACGCCGACCTGGGGGCCGCCACCGAGCGGCTCATGACGCTCTTGCGGATCCCGTCGATCTCGACCGACCCGGCCTATGCCGCGGACGTGGACCGGGCGGCGGAATGGCTGGCCAAGGACCTGGCGTCCATGGGGCTCGAGGCGGCCAAGCACCCGACGACAGGGCATCCGATGGTCGTGGGCCGGGGCGGATCGGGTGACCGGCACCTGCTGTTCTACGGCCATTACGACGTGCAGCCCGTCGATCCGCTCGATCTCTGGAACCGCGACCCCTTCGACCCGGCGATCGAGGAGACGCCCAAGGGCCGCGTCATCCGCGGCCGCGGGTCCTCCGACGACAAGGGCCAGCTGATGACCTTCGTCGAGGCCTGCCGCGCCTGGATCGCGGTGCACGGGGCGCTGCCCTGCAAGCTGACGCTGTTCTTCGAAGGCGAGGAGGAAAGCGGCTCGCCCTCGCTCGTCCCCTACCTAGAGGCACAGAAGGACGCCCTGAAGGCCGACCTCGCCCTGATCTGCGATACCGGTCTCTTCGACAGCCGGGTGCCGGCGATCACCACCATGCTGCGCGGGCTGCTGGGCGAGGAGATCATCATCACCGGCCCCGACATGGACCTGCACTCCGGCATGTACGGCGGCGCGGCGATGAACCCGATCCGGGTCCTGTCCCGCATCATCGCCAGCCTGCACGACGACACCGGCCGGATCACCGTGCCCGGCTTCTACGACGGCATTCCGGAGCCTTCGGACGAGGTGAAGGCCCAATGGGAGGCCCTCGGCTTCGACGAGGCCGCCTTCCTTGGAGACGTCGGCCTGTCCAGGCTGGCCGGGGAACAGGGCCGGACCGCGCTCGAGATGCTCTGGTCCCGGCCCACCTGCGAGGTGAACGGCATCGTCGGCGGCTACACCGGCGCGGGGTTCAAGACGGTGCTGCCGTCCAAGGCCAGCGCCAAGATTTCCTTCCGCCTCGTTGCCGGACAGGACCCGCTGAAGCTGCGCGAGAGCTTCCGGGCGATGGTGCAGAAGATGCTGCCGCCCGACTGCACGGTGGAGTTCAAGGGCCACGGCGCCTCCCCCGCCTCGGTCATGTCGACCGAGGACCCGGCCTTCGAGGCGGCGCGGCAGGCGCTCTCCGACGAATGGCCCGACCCCGCGGCCTTCATCGGCTCCGGCGGGTCGATCCCGGTGGCGGGGTATTTCAAGACCATCCTCGAGATGGATTCGATGCTGATCGGCTTCGGCAAGGACGACGACGCGATCCACTCCCCGAACGAGAAATACGACGTGGAGAGCTTCCACAAAGGCATCCGGTCCTGGGCCCGGGTGCTGGACGCGCTGGCGAAGACGGACGCGCCATGATCGTCGTCACCGGCATCACCGAGATTGACCCCGCCGGGGCCCCGACCTTCCGGGCCGCGGCTGCACGGGTTGCCGCCGCCACGCGCGAAGAGGACGGCTGTATCGTCTATGCGTTTCACGAGGACGTGGAGGCCCCGGGGCGGTTCCGGGTCTACGAGGAATGGCGCGACGAGCCGGCGCTCAGGGCCCACCTCGAGACGGACCATGTCGCGGCCTTCCGGGACGTGCTGGGCACGCTCAAGATCCTGCACAGCGACATCAAGCTGATGGAAGGCTGCAGCACCCGGCCGCTCTGACGCCGGGACCCGGCTGCCCGGCCGCGGATCGCCCTTGCGGGCGATGCCTCCGGCGGAGGTATTTTTGGCGAAAAGAGGATGGGGGCGGTGCACGGATCCCGTCCGGCCCCCGCCCCCGAGCAACGGCAGGGCCGTTCTCTTCACGCACGGCCATCGGCTCCTCAGCCTGTACCGCGGATTGGGTCTAGCGGGCGGGTGGTTAAGAAGTGCTGAATGCCTCCTCTTTTCGCCCGAAATACCTCGGGGAGCGCGAGGGGCTGGCCCCTCGCTTCACCCTCGACGCCAGGCGATACGATGAAGGGAAAGTGGCGCGGTTGACGGGGCTCGAACCCGCGACCCCCGGCGTGACAGGCCGGTACTCTAACCAACTGAGCTACAACCGCGCAGCTTGCCCGCCCGGATCGCCGGGCGTGGAGGGCGTTCTAGGGGTGGCCCGGGGGGGCGTCAAGCGGCGATTGCGCCCGGCGGGCCGGAATATGCCTCAGCCCGGCAGCGGGATGAACTCGGCGTTGTCCGAGGGCGGCAGGCGGAACCGGCCGTGCTCCCAGTCCCCTTCGCGCCAGGCCTCCTTGGCGGCCTCGATCCGGTCCTTGGAGGAGGCGACGAAGTTCCACCAGATATGCCGCGGCCCGTTCAGAGTCGCGCCGCCGAGGATGAGGACCCGCGCGCCGGCGGGCCCGGCCTGAAGGCTCACCTTGTCACCGGGGCGGAAGACCATCATCTGCCCCGCTTCGAAGGTCCGCCCGGCGGAGGCAACCGCGCCCTCGATGACATAGGCGCCCCGGTCCTCGTGGTCGTCCGGCATCGGCAGCTTCGCGCCCGGCTCCAGCGCCGCATCGGCATAGAACATCTCGGACGGGGTCTCGGCCGGTGCGCGCTCGCCGTAGGCGGTCCCGAGGATCAGGCGGAGTTGCTTGCCCTCGCCCTCCAGCATCGGCAACTCCGCTTTCGGCACGTGCACGAAGGCGGCGGCGTCGTCCTCCCTGTCTTCCGGCAGGGCGATCCAGGTCTGGATGCCGAAGAGGTCGTAGGGGGCCTTCAGCATCTCTCCGTCGATCCTCTCGGAATGGGTCACCCCGTGCCCGGCCGTCATCAGGTTCACCGCCCCGGGTTCGATCCACTGGTCGGTGCCGAGGCTGTCGCGGTGATGGAAGCGGCCCTTGTAAAGGTAGGTGACCGTGGCGAGGCCGATGTGCGGGTGGGGCCGGATGTCGATGCCCTGCCCGGTGACGAATTCCGCCGGGCCCATCTGGTCGAAGAAGATGAAGGGCCCGACCATTTGCCGCTTCGGAGCCGGCAGCGCGCGGCGGACCTCGAAGTCGCCAAGGTCGCGGGCGCGGGGGACGATGACCGTCTCGATCGCGTCGACCGCGTCACCGGCCGGGCAATCGGGATCGAGGGCGGGGTTCCAGGACATGACGGGCCTCCGTGGGCAGGGGATGAGGGAAGGATAGACCTGATATTGGGCGCACAAAAGAGGCCGTGGCGGACGGGTACTGTGCGTGATTGCGGCAGAGACAGGCCTGGGCAGGAACCTCGGGCATCAAATCCCCAAATTCGGTCCACCGGCCCGAATTTTTCGCGCAGCGAACCGGGATGTCATGGTGGGTGGTGAGGGGCTCGAACCCCCGACATCCTCGGTGTAAACGAGACGCTCTACCAACTGAGCTAACCACCCGGCCGGGACGGGGTTTAGGCCGGCGACCCCTCGGGCGCAAGTGTCGCGTGGGTTCCGCGCGAGACGCGGTGGATGCACCCCTGCCCGCCCGGCAGCGCGTCGGTCGTCCCCGCGTCGAGGCCGAGCGCCACGGCCCGCAGGAACCGCGAGGTGATCCCGTGGGTGACAATGATCGCGGGGCCGGTCAGATCGGCGAGGAAGGCCGCGGCGCGGGCGCGCATGGCGTCGAATCCCTCGCCGCCCGGCGCCACGGCGTAATAGTCCATGAAATCGGCCGCTTCCGGAAGGCCGGCCTCGGCCCGGATCTCGTCACGCGTCTTGCCGGTCCATTGGCCCACGTCGATCTCTCTCAGGCGCGGGTCCGGCCGGGCGGCCCGGGGCCAGCCCGCGACCTCGGCCACGATTTCGGCGGTGCGGGCGGCGCGTCCCTGGGGCGAGCAGTAGAAGCCCGTGGCCCCGGGGTCGAGGCCGAGGTCCGCCAGCAGCGCGCCAACCTCGCGCGCCTGCGCCTCGCCAAGGTCGGTCAGCGGCGAATCCAACCGGCCCTGCCAGCGGTGGATGCGGTTCCACTCCGTTTCGCCGTGGCGGATGATGTAGAGGTCGGGGTGGTCCATCATCTCCCTGCCGGATCAGGCTCCTCGCAGGGGCTCGGAGCATTCGATCCCAAAATTTCGATCCACCGTATCGAATTTTTCGCGAAGCGAACCGGGATTGAATGGTGGGTGATGAGGGATTTGAACCCCCGACATCTTCGATGTGAACGAAGCGCTCTACCACTGAGCTAATCACCCGTGAGGCGCCCCAATAGCGTCACTCGGCAGCCTTCGCAAGAGGCTGCGGCCCGGCACTGCCGGCTGTCCTTGACCGGCGCAGCTTGCAGACGATGACCTTGGCCCCGGAAAGCTCCTTCTCGCGGTTCACCTTGAGTTTGCCGAGTTCGGGGAAGCTGACTTCCCGGCCCTCTTCGAGGGCTTCGCCGAGCAGGGCCATGGCGGCCTCGAGGATCGGCTTGACGTCCTTCTTCTTGGCGCCCGAACGGGCGACGACGGCGTCAATGAAATCGGGTTTCTTCAGCACGGGTCCGGAGACGACCGGCTTGTCCTCGACAACCGTGACCGCCGGGCTGGCAAGGGCCTCTTTCGACACCGCCGGTCCGCCCTTGCCGGCGCCGCGCCGGGCCGCCGCCGCGGCGGCCGGCGGCACCTTGGTGGCGGATGACGCAGGTTTGCTGCGGGTCTTGCTGGTCTTGCGCGTGCTGGTGGCCATGCTCGGGTGCCCCTCTTTTGCCATGTGGCGAAGCTTTGCCGCAGGGTAACTGCCCCGGGGGGCAATTTCCACTGTCTCGAACGTCGATCTGGGGGGTGCCCGGTCGAGGGACCGTGGCGCAGGCGGGGCGGGTCCGCGCGATGCGGCCCGCCCTCGACGGTCAGTCGGCCGGAACCGCTTCGGGTTCGGCGTCGGCCTTGGGAGCGGCCGACGCGACGGCCTCCTTCAGCTGTGCCTTTTCCGCGTTCAGCTCGGCCATCTCGGCCTTGAGCGCAGTGATCTGTTCCTTGATTGCCTTGGACCTGTCGCGGATTTCGCGCAGGCGTTTCTTGGGGGTCTTGGCCATGGTTGGCTCCTCTGCTCAGAGGCTCATGGCGTAGCACCGGCCCGGTTTCGCACAAAGCGGCAAAGTGACGGGGAGCCCCGCAATCCAGAAGGGATGTAGCGGCGGCGATACGCTCCTGCCCCGGGGTCATGAAAAAAGCGCGGGCCGAAACCCGCGCTTTTGTCTGTTCCGCCCGGTGCGGGGGTCAGTGCGCCACGGCGCCCGACCCGCTGTCGCCCTTGGAAAGCGCCGCCTCGAGGGCCGCGGCCTCTTCGCTCTCCTCGTCCCACTCGACGGGTTCGGGCGTATCGGTCAGGGCCAGTTTCAGCACCTCGGACACGTGGGAAACGGGGATGATCTTCAGCCCCTGCTTCACGTTGTCCGGGATCTCGGGCAGGTCCTTCTCGTTCTCGGCCGGGATCAGCACCGTCTTGATGCCGCCCCGCAGGGCCGCGAGCAGCTTCTCCTTGAGGCCCCCGATGGCGGAGGCGTTGCCGCGCAGGGTGACCTCGCCCGTCATGGCGATGTCCTTGCGGACGGGGATCTGCGTCAGGACCGACACGATGGCGGTGACCATGGCAAGACCCGCCGAGGGGCCGTCCTTGGGCGTGGCGCCGTCCGGGACGTGGACGTGGATGTCCCACTTCTCGAACTTCGGCGGCTTGACCCCGAGGCTGGGCGAGATCGACCGGACGTAGGACGATGCGGCGTCGATGGATTCCTTCATCACGTCGCCCAGTTTCCCGGTCGTCTTCATCCGGCCCTTGCCCGGCAGGCGGAGCGCCTCGATGTTGAGAAGCTCGCCCCCGACCGAGGTGTAGGCCAGCCCGGTGACGACACCGACCTGATCCTCCTCTTCGGCCAGGCCGAAGCGGTGCTTGGGCACGCCCAGATAGTCGGACAGGTTCTCCGGCGTCACCTCGACGCCCTCGACCTCCTTCTTGACGATCTTGGTCACCGCTTTCCGCGCCACCTTGGCGATCTCGCGCTCGAGGTTACGCACCCCGGCCTCGCGGGTGTAGGTGCGGATGATCGCGGTCAGCGCGTCGTCGGAGAGCGAGAACTCCCTCGCCTTCAGCCCGTGGTTCTTGAGCTGCTTGGCCAGCAGGTGCTGCTTGGCGATCTCGCGCTTCTCGTCCTCGGTGTAGCCGGCGAGCGGGATGATCTCCATCCGGTCAAGCAGGGGCCCGGGCATGTTGTAGCTGTTGGACGTGGTCAGGAACATCACATTGCTCAGGTCGTACTCCACCTCGAGGTAGTGGTCGACGAAGGTCGAGTTCTGTTCCGGGTCCAGCACCTCCAGCATGGCCGAGGCCGGGTCGCCACGGAAGTCCTGCCCCATCTTGTCGATCTCGTCGAGCAGGATGAGCGGGTTCGTGGTCTTGGCCTTCTTCAGCGCCTGGATGATCTTGCCGGGCATGGAGCCGATGTAGGTCCGGCGGTGGCCGCGGATCTCGCTCTCATCGCGCACGCCGCCCAGCGAGATGCGGATGAACTCGCGCCCCGTGGCCTTGGCGACCGACTTGCCCAGAGAGGTCTTGCCGACACCCGGCGGGCCGACGAGGCACATGATCGGCCCCTTCAGCTTCTTCGAGCGCTGCTGCACGGCCAGGTACTCGACGATCCGCTCCTTGACCTTCTCGAGGCCGTAGTGATCCTCGTCGAGGATCTGCTCGGCGCGGCCGAGGTCCTTCTTGGTGCGCGACTTCACGCCCCACGGGATCGACAGCATCCAGTCGAGGTAGTTGCGCACGACCGTGGCCTCGGCCGACATCGGGCTCATGTTCTTGAGCTTCTTGACCTCGGCCTCGGCCTTTTCGCGGGCCTCTTTCGACAGCCGGGTGTCGGCGATCTTCTGCTCCAGCTCGGCGACCTCGTTCTGGCCGTCCTCGCCGTCGCCCAGTTCCTTCTGGATCGCCTTCATCTGTTCGTTGAGGTAGTACTCGCGCTGGGTCCGCTCCATCTGCGACTTCACGCGGGTCTTGATCTTCTTCTCGACCTGCATGACCGACAGTTCGCCCTGCATCAGGCCATAGACCTTCTCGAGCCGCTCCGAGACCGAAAGCGTCTCGAGGAGGTCCTGCTTCTGGTCCACTTCCACGCCGAGGTGGCCGGCGACGAGGTCGGCCAGCTTGGCGGGCTCGTTGGCCTCGCCCACGGCGGCCAGGGCCTCTTCGGGAATGTTCTTCTTCACCTTGGCGTAGCGCTCGAACTCGCGGGCGACCGAGCGGGTCAGGGCCTCGATTTCGGTCTTCTCGCCCGGGACCTCGTCAAGCAAGGTCGCGGCCGCCTCGAAGAAATTCGGGTTGTCGATGAACTTGTCGATGCGCACGCGCGCCCGGCCCTCGACCAGCACCTTCACGGTGCCGTCGGGCAGCTTCAGCAGCTGCAGGACGTTGGCCAGCACGCCGCTGCGGAAGATGCCGTCGATGTCCGGCTCGTCCTCCGAGGGGTCCTTCTGGCTGGACAGCAGGATCTGCTTGTCGTCGGCCATCACCTCCTCGAGGGCGCGGACCGATTTATCCCGGCCCACGAACAGCGGGACGATCATGTGCGGGAACACCACGATGTCGCGCAGGGGGAGCACGGGATAGGAGGGGCTGAGGTCTTGAGGCATGCTCGTGTCCTTGTCATTGGCAAGACGGTCCGGGCCCCATGTCAGGCAGCCGCTGCCGTCTCCGGTCAGGCCCCTAGATGTGGGGGGCACATGCCGGTGTTTCAACCAGACCCGTTATCTTCGGGCTTGGCCGATACCCTGCCCCGTCCCCCGTCGCGCTGCAAGCGTGAGGGCCCGGATATCGGCAGGAATATCTCGGAAGATCGCGCCGGGGACAGACTGCCGCCCCCGGCGGACCCCTCAGGCCATCACTGCCGCACAGAGGCTCGCAACGGCGAGCCATGAGGCGGCTAAAATCACGAACCGCATTTCCAACCCTTCCCGGGGTTTTACCTGCGTGCAGACTATCCTGATTCGTGTGGCCGGAAGATGGAGGAATTCCGGACCGCCCGGTTTGGGCACCGATCTTGGGCGGCTGTGGCGAAAGCGGCGCAGCTTGCAGCGGCGGGAGGCGGGGCGGAGGCGCGAAGCCCGCATTGT
>JAMWZF010000569.1 GCA_024304875.1 Paracoccaceae bacterium | reverse complement strand
GCCCCGACTTAGGGGGCTTCAGGCGTAGCAGACGACCTCGATCTCGATGCCGTTCTCCTCGTCGAAGTAGAACCGCCGGCCGGGTTCGTAGTCGGCATGGGCGTGGGGCTCGTACCCCCGCGCCTTCACCGCCGCCTCGGTCGCATCCAGGTCGTCCACCACGATGCCGATGTGGTTCAGCCCGCCGCGGCGGCTGTAGCTGTCCTCGACCGGCGTCAGCTCGGTGTCGGGGCGGCCGGAGTAGATGGCGAGGTAGGTGTCGGCCTCTCCGACATGGATGGACCGGCCGCCGTAGATGGATGCGCCCTCCCAGCGGATCTGCCAGCCGAAGCGGTCGCCGAGCATCCGGGCCGTGGCCGCCGGGTCGCTGACGGTGATGTTGAGGTGTTCGAGACGGGCCATGTCAGGGCTCCTTTCAGGGTGTCGAGCAAGCCGCCCCACCAGGGGCGCGGACGCGGCACCTCCATCCACAGCCGTCCGCCCTCGTCGCGGGCGAAGCCGTCGCGCAGCAGCGCGGCGCGGGCGGCGGGGTGGGCGTGGATCGGTGTCATGTCGGCCTCCTCTGGCGTTCGGACCGACCCTTTGATAATTTCTCAAGTGGACTTCAGATCAAGAGGTTTTTTTCATGGCCGGCCTCACCATTGGCGATCTCGCGGGCCGGACCGGCCTCGCCGTCTCGGCGATCCGCTTCTACGAGACGCACGGTATCGTGCATCCGGTCCGCAACGCCGGCGGACACCGGCGCTACGGCAAACATGACCTGCGGCGTCTGTCGGTCGCGATGGCGGCGCAGCGGCTGGGGTTCTCCCTGGCCGAGATCGCGGCCGAGATGGCGGACCTGCCTGACCACAAGGCCCCGACCCGCGCCCACTGGACCCGCATGGCCCGGACCTTCCGCGCCCGCATCGACCGCCGCATCGCCGCGCTGGAGAGCCTGCGGGAGAACCTCGACGGCTGCATCGGCTGCGGCTGCCTCAGCCTTGACAGATGCGCGCTCTACAACCCGGCTGACGTGAAGGCGGCCGAGGGGCCGGGGCCGCGCAACCTCGTCGCGCCCGATTGACTTGGGGCGGCCCGCCCCGCCAATTGGCGCCATGAGAGTTTCGGACAGATTGACCGGCCTGACCGGCGGCGGCGACGACGGCTGGGGCCACTACAGGCGGGTGCTGGAGCGCATCGCGAGCGGCGTGCCGGTCATCCAGCTGACCATCGGCGAGCACGACATCCGCACGGACCCCTCGATCCTGGCGGCCATGGACGCCGCGGCGCGGGGCGGTCACACGGGCTATTCCGCGATCCAGGGGACGAGAGCCCTGCGCGCGGCGATCGCAGAGAGGATCGCGCAGCGCACCGGGGTTCCGACCGGCCCTGAAACCATCCTCGTCACGCCCGGCGGACAGGCCGCGCTCTTTGCCGCGCACATGGCCGCCCTCGCCCCCGGCGAGAAGGCGCTTTACGTCGATCCCTACTACGCCACCTACCCCGGCACGATCCGCGGCGCGGGCGGGGTGCCGGTGGCGGTCGAGGCGCGGGCGACCGACGGCTTCCAGCCCCGCGCTGCCGACCTTGATGCCGCGGCCGAGGGGGCGAGGTCTCTCCTGGTCAACACGCCGAACAACCCCACGGGCGCGGTC
>JAMWZF010000568.1 GCA_024304875.1 Paracoccaceae bacterium | reverse complement strand
CCACTTCCGCGAGCGGGAGAGGGGCGGCGAGGGCGCGCCGGAGTGGTGGCGCGGCTGCCTGTCCTGGGCGGGGGTCTCGCCCAGGGTGACGACCGGCAACGCCCACCTGGTCGGGCGCCTGCACGAGGGGCCGGCGGGCCGGTTCCTCTGGGTCGTGAACCCGGCGCGGGAGGCGCAGACGGGCCGCATCCTGGTGGACGGGGCCGAGGTCACGGGCCGGGCGCTGATGGGCGAGATGGCCGCGCTCGAGCTGACCGTGCCCGGCCGGGACGCCGTGGTGATCGCCCTCGATTCCTGACCGAAGGACGGGGGCCTAGCCGGTCAGGTCCGCCAGCGTCGCCCGGACCCAGTCCGCAACCTCCCCGGGCGCTTCCTCGTGGATGAGGTGGCCGAGGCCCTCGCGCGTGGTGATCCGGCAGTCCGGCACCGCCGCGCAGGCCCGCGCGGTACTGGCCGGCGGCACCGCCTTGTCCCGCGCGCCCACCAGCACCCGCAGCGGCGCGGCCAGCCGGGGCAGGTCCGCCAGCAGCCCGTCCAGCGACCACTGCGCCATCATCGCCAGCGTCCCGTCCACATGCGCCCGGTCCCGCGCAAGCCGGTGGTAGAGCGTCAGCCCCTCGGGCCCGAGGGTCGATCCGGTCCCCTCGACCAGCCGCCGGACCTTGGCCGGCGTCGCCCCGGCGGTGAACAGCGCGGCGCTGAGAGGGTTCATCGACAGCACCTTCGCCAGCATCGGGAACAGCCAGCCGGCCACCCCCTCGAAGTTCTGCAAGGCCGGGTTCAGGGCCAGCACCGGCCGGGGCCGGGTCAGGGCCATGCGCAGGGCGATGGCGGCGCCGGCGGAATGGCCGATCAGGGCGGCGGGCTCCCACCCTTCCATGGCGCAGAGGGCGGAGAGGTCCTCGGCCATCGGCTCCAGCCCGCATCGGGCGCGGGCGCCAAGGTCGGTGAACCCCTGGCCCGGCAGGTCGACGGCGACGACGTGGTGATCCTCCGCCAGGAGCGGCAGGAGCCCCCGCCAGCTTTGCGTCGCGCCCCCCGCGCCGTGGATCAGCAGCAGGGTCGGTCCGCTGCCCGTCTCCTGCACATGCCAGCGGTGCGGGCGGCAGAGCACGCGGCGGGAGATCTCCCGATGCGGCCAGCCGTCAAGGTCGTCCGGCCAGTCCACCGCCCTAGCCGAGCGCGTCCGACACCGCGCGGCTGAGCCGCGCCGCGTCGGCCCGGGGCAAGGCGAGGTAGCGGCCCCGGGCGGTGTCGGCCAGGTCGCGCAGGGCGTCCGACGGCCGGGTGCCGCAGTCGATGACGAGGGTATCGGTCCCGGCGAGGGTGCGCCCGACGCTGAGGGCATCCGCCCCGGCACGGGCCCGGTCGGCCCGCCCGTCGAGGGCGATGTTCGCCCGCCCGTCGGTCAGGATGCACAGCGCCGGGGACAGCCCCTTGCGCCGCGCTTGCCGCGCCTCCTCCGCCGCCGCCACCAGCGCGGCGGCGAGCGGCGTGCCGCCCCCGCCGGGCAGGGCGGCCAGGCGGCGCTTGGTCTGCACCAGGCTGCGGGTCGGCGGCAGAAGAACCTCGGCCCCGGTCCCGCGGAAGGCGATCAGGCAGACGTGGTCGCGCCGGGAATAGGCCTCGGCCAGCAGGTATTCCACCGCCCCCTTGGCCTCGGCCAGCCGGGCGAGGGCAAGGGGGC
>JAMWZF010000567.1 GCA_024304875.1 Paracoccaceae bacterium | reverse complement strand
GATGCGGCAGGCAACCGGGGCGTCGATCACCTCTTCCGCTACGAGGACCAGCCCCGCCTGATCGCTTTCCTCGAGGACCGCCTCGGCACCACCATCGACCTGCCCCGCCTCAACGTCTCGCCCGCCTTCGAGACGACCCTCTCGGCCGGGGTCGAGGAGAAACTGCGGCGCAAGAAGCCCGAGGAATTCGCCGTCTGGGAGATGGCCGGCGCCTAGCGTTGCCGCGCCCGCCATTCCGGGTGCACCCAGGGGCCCTCGTTCGACGGCGCCAGCAGCCCCTTGCCCAGCACGTGATCGGCCATCTTCTCGCCCACCATGATGGAAGGGGCGTTGAGATTGCCGTTGGTGATCCGCGGGAAGACGGACGAATCGGCGACGCGCAGGCCGCCCACCCCGATCACCCGTCCTTCGGGGTCCACCACCGCGCCGGGATCGTCCGCCCGCCCCATCCGGCAGGTGCCGCAGGGGTGATAGGCGCTCTCGGCATGTTCGCGGATGAAGGCGTCGATCTCCTCGTCCGTCTGAACACCCTGCCCCGGCTGGATCTCGTGCTTGACATGCGGCTCCATCGCCGGCTGGGCGAAGACCTCGCGGGTGAGGCGGATGCAGGCGCGGAAATCCTCCCAATCCTGTGCGTGGCTCATGTAGTTGAACCGGATCGCGGGCGGCGCGGCGGGATCCGCGCCGGTCAGCCGGACATGCCCCCGGCTGGGCGAGCGCATCGGCCCGACGTGGGCCTGGAACCCGTGCCCCTCGGCCGCCGCCTTGCCGTCGTAGCGGACGGCGATGGGCAGGAAGTGGAACTGGATGTCGGGGTAGTCGACGCCGGCCCGCGAGCGGATGAAGCCCGCGCTCTCGAAGTTGTTCGACGCCCCCGGCCCCGTCCGGGTGAACAGCCAGCGCGCCCCGATCCACGCCTTTCCGAGCAGGTTCCAGTAGCGGTAGAGCGTGATCGGTGTCTTCGAGGCATACTGGACGTAGACCTCCAGGTGATCCTGAAGATTGCCGCCGACGCCGGCGCGGTCGGCGATCACCTCGATCCCGTGCTCGGCCAGATGCGCCCCCGGCCCGATCCCGGAGAGCATCAGGAGCTTCGGCGAGTTGATCGCGGAGGCGGCGAGGATCACCTCGGCCCGCGCGGTCAGGGTCCGGCCGTCCGTGGTCCGCACTCCCGTGGCCCGCCGCTCCGCGACGAGCACCTTCGCCGCCTCGCCCCGGACCACCTGCACCCGGCCCGTCGCCTTGGCGGGGCGCAGGTAGGCCCGCGCGGCGGACCAGCGTCGCCCCTGCCAGACGGTCTGCTCCATCGGGCCGAAGCCCTCGGGGAAGCGCCCGTTATAATCCGCCGTGACGGGGTAGCCCGCCTCCCGGCCCGCCTCTACGAAGGCATGATAAAGCGGGTTCTGCCGTGGCCCGCGGGTGACGTGCAGCGGTCCCTCGCGCCCGCGCCAGCCATCGTCCGCCGGCCCGTGCCAATGCTCCATCCGCTTGAAATAGGGGGCCACGTCGGCGAAGGCCCATCCGTCCGCCCCCGCCTCGGCCCAGTGGTCGAAATCGTGGGGGTGGCCGCGGACGTAGACCATGCCGTTGATCGAGGAGGACCCGCCGATCACCCGGCCCCGGGGCACGACGAGCCGGCGGTTGTCCAGGTGCGGCTCGGGTTCGCTGCGAAACCCCCAGTCGTACCGG
>JAMWZF010000566.1 GCA_024304875.1 Paracoccaceae bacterium | reverse complement strand
ACCACCCGGAATTCCAGTTCCTGCCCCGGAAGTTCAAGATCGCCATCACCGGCTCGCCCAACGACCGCGCCGTGACGCGCGCCCACGACATCGGTCTGCGCATGACCCTGAAGGACGGCCAGCCCGGCTTCGAGGTCATCGTCGGCGGCGGCCTGGGCCGGACCCCGATGATCGGCAAGGTCATCTCCGAGTTCGTGCCCCAGGCCGACCTGCTGCCTTATGTCGAGGCCATCGTCAGCGTCTGGAACCTGCTCGGCCGCCGGGACAACAAGTACAAGTCGCGCATCAAGATCACCGTGCACGAGCACGGCATCGACGAGATCCGCCGCCTGGTCGAGGACCGCTATGCCGCGATCCGGCCTCAGTTCTCAGGCATCGACCAGGAGTACCTCGCCCAGATCGAGGCCGCCTTCGCCGCGCCCGACTTCAAGCGGGGTGACGTGAGCGATCACGAGGCCGCCCGTCTCGCCTCGCCCGCCTATGCCTCCTGGGCCGACACGAACCTCGCCGCCCACCGCGACGATCAGCACGCCATCGTCACGATCAGCCTCAAGGCTCACGGCGCCACCCCCGGCGACGCCAGTGCCGACCAGATGCGCGTCATGGCCGATCTGGCGGAGAAATACGGTTACGGCGAGCTGCGCATCAGCCACGAGCAGAACGTCATCCTGCCGCACGTCCACAAGGGCGACCTGCCGGCCGTGCATGCCGCACTGAAGGAGGCGAAACTCGCCACCGCCAACGTCGGCCTCGCCTCCGACATCATCGCCTGCCCCGGCATGGACTACTGCGCCCTCGCCACCGCCCGGTCGATCCCGGTCGCGCAAGGCCTGGCCGAGCGCTTCGAGGAGCTGAAGATCGAGCACGAGGTCGGGCATCTGAAGATCAAGATCTCGGGCTGCATCAACGCCTGCGGCCACCACCACGTCGGTCACATCGGCATCCTCGGCCTCGACCGCGCGGGGGTGGAGACATACCAGATCACCCTCGGCGGCGACGGCACCGAGACGGCGGCGGTGGGCGAGCGCACCGGCCCCGGCTTCTCCTACGACGAGATCGTGCCGGCGGTGGAGCGTTTGATCTATGCCTATCTGGACGCCCGGACAGATGAGGACGAGACCTTCCTGCAAACCTATCGCCGGGTCGGCATGGGGCCGTTCAAGACCGCCCTCTACGACGAAGACCAGGCCCGCAAGGACCGCGCCGCCTGAGCCGGCAGAGGAGACAAGAGCAATGAGCGTGATCGTCACCGACACCGGGTTCCAGCCCGACGACTGGCAGGGCGGCGTCGACCTGCCCTCAGACACCGACCCCTCGGCGCTGCCCGAGGTGCTGGAGGCTCAAGGTGTGCGCATCGACTTCCCCAGCTTCTCGGACGGGCGCGGCTTCACCCTCGCCGCTCAGCTCCGCCGGCTGGGCTACACCGGCCGGCTGCGGGCCAGGGGCCACGTCATCGCGGACCAATACGCCATGGCCCGCCGCGCCGGCTTCGACGAGGTGGAGATTTCCGAAGACCTCGCCGCCCGCCAGCCCGAGGACCAGTGGCAGGCCCGCGCGGACTGGGCCGCCCACAGCTACCAGCAGCGCCTGCGCGGATAAGGCCGGTTTTCCCTCCGGCATTTCCTGTTAAAGACCACCAGACGAGGCCCCGGCACAGGTTCGGGGGAGTAAAGACATGACCGAGCAGAGACC
>JAMWZF010000565.1 GCA_024304875.1 Paracoccaceae bacterium | reverse complement strand
CTCCAGGACTCTAGAGTCGTAGAGTCGGTTGAGCAGCACGGGATGCGTGTTTTCCTCAACGATATCAGCGAGGGGGGCACAGTTCACGTCGATGCCGACACTGGTTAGCTCGTCCGCGATCAGCCTGTTGCGCAGCCACATGGCGCGCAGGGGATCGGCGGCGATCCGGCACTGGTCGAGCGCGGGAAGATACTCCCGCCAATGCGGCGCGCGCATCCGCTGGACCCGGCCGCCCTCCTGGTCGATCAGGATCGGCGCGTCGCGGCCCACGGCCTCGCGCAGGGACGCCGTCAGGGCGGACAGCTGCGCGGGATCGACCACGTTCCGGGCGAACAGGATGAAGCCCCAGGGCTCCGCGTCCCGAAAGCAGGCCCGTTCCGCATCCGTCAGGGCAGGCCCCGCGCAGCCGCAGATGAAGGCCCTCAGCGGATCACCACGGGGATGCAGGCGGCATTGTCGGCCATCAGCACGGCACAGAACCGCCGGGCGTCCGAGATGTCGTCGAACCCGTCGGCCCGCAGGCGGAAGAAGGTGCGCCCGCCGCTTTCGGCCTGCTGGATCACCGGGCTCTTGCCGCCCATGTAGTCGGCAAAGCGGGCCGCGATCCGGGCCCAGTCGGCGCGGGCCAGGTCGGCGGTGTCGTAGGCGCCGAGCTGAACCAGCTTGGTGCCCGCCGGCAGATCTCCGGTCAGCGGAATGTCCGAGGTGGGTTCGGCGGTCGCGACCGAGGTCGAGACCGAGGCCGGGACGATCATCGCGCCCGCAGGGCGAACGGATGGCCGGATCGAGCGGCTGACGCCGGGCACCGATGCGGCGATGACGTCGGCCGCCGGAGCCGGCGTGTCGACCAGGGCCTCGGCCACGGCGCTGGCGACGGGATCGACGGCCACCTCCTCTTCGGCGTCGGCGTCCCGGGCCTGTGCCTCGGCCGCGATCCGGTCGGCCAGGGCCAGCACGTCGTCGGCGGACATCGGACCCTCGGTCTCGCCCTCGGCGATCTCGGCGGCAACGGTCTGCACACCCTCAAGACCGAGGGGCGCCACCGCCTCCGCCTCCTCCGCCTCGCCAAGGACGAGATCCTCGGCCGCGATATCCGTCGCCTGGGGCGCCAGTACCAGCCGGTCCTCCGGCGGAGCGGCCTCGCCGGCGGCGGCCACGTCGTTCACGGTCAGGCCGGCATGCAACGCCACCTCTCCGCCCGGCGTTTCGGGTGCCACGCGCATCGGGCCGTCCGACATCGCGCGCACCACCGGCACGCCGGTGACGTCCCGCAGGATGATCTTGCCGCCCCAAAGCCCGATTCCCACGATCAGGCCCAGCGACACCACGCCGCCTGCAAGATGTACGATGGACACGCGCCGCGGCGCGCCGGTTCCGACGCCTTCATAGGCCTCGCCAAAGGTGATCTCTGCCATTTCGCCTCACTGCCCCGGCATTCGCGTGCGCCGGTGGTCGTTGTTACCTGCTCGAAGGCCGGACAGTGGTGCGATTGATCACATCTCTTCCGCCGGCTCGACCCCAAGGATACCAAGACCCGCCGAAATCACAATCGCGACGGCCCGGATCAGGGCGTTTTTCGCCAGTGTTGCAGCAGCGTCACCCTCCTGCAGGAATCGCAGGGCCGGCTCTTCGTTGCCCCGATTCCACAGCGCGTGGAAGTCGCTGGCGAGGTCGTAGAGGTAGAAGGCCACACGGTGCGGCTC
>JAMWZF010000564.1 GCA_024304875.1 Paracoccaceae bacterium | reverse complement strand
CGGTAGGCCGGGTCGGTCACGAGGTTCGCCATGCCCGAGGTCAGGGACATCAGGTGCAGGAGGAGCACGCCGGGGTCGGCGTCGCTGCGCCAGCCCTCGGCCTGGGCGCGCAGGATGGCGGCCCGCTGGCGGGCGGCGAAGTCCCGCAGCCGGTCCGACAGCCCCGAGGAGCCGTGACGCAGCACGTCGGGGTTGCGCAGGACATGGTGGAAGGCGGGGTTCCGGCGGGCCCAGTCGACATAGGCCAGCGCCATGTCGAAGAGCCTCTCGCGGCCGGGGCGGTCCGGCGGTCCCGCCGCGGCGTCGGCCTCGTCCAGCAGCCGGCGCACCCCCTCCTCGGCCACCGCCTCGAGCAGGTCGGCCTTGCCGGGGAAGTGCCGGGTGGGCGCCGCGTGGCTGACCCCGAGGTCGCGGGCCAGGGCGCGCAGGCTGAGGGCCTCGGCGCCCCCGGTGCTCAGCACCTCGATGGCGCGGTCCAGCAGGGCCTGCCGCAGGTCGCCGTGGTGGTAGGGGGTGTCGCTCATGCCGGGGTCCGATGTTGACAGTGCCAACGTTACTTCCTATCTGGCCCTTCATGTTGTCGGTGTCAACATTGAAAATCCCGAGACAGGAGCCTGCCATGCCCGTCCTTTCCGCCTCCGACGTCAGCCCGGGCCGCCCCGTCCTCGTGGTCGGCGCCGGGCCCACCGGGCTGACCGCCGCCCTGGAACTGGCGCGGCGCGGCCTGGCCGTGCGGATCGTGGAGCGGCGGGAGGGTCCGTCGCCCCTGTCCCGCGCCGTGGGGATCATGCCCTGGGCGATGGCGATCCTCGACCGCTCGGGCGCGGGTCCGCTGGTCCGGGCCGAGGCGCAGCCGGCGCGGGCGCTTGAGGTCTGGAACGGCACCCGGCCCGCGGCGAGGATGCCGATGGACGTGGACCCCGCCGTCCGCCTGTTCTGCCTGCCGCAGAACCGGACCGAGGCGATCCTCGCCGCGCGGCTGGCCGACCATGGCGTGCGGGTCGAGTATGGCCAGCGGCTGGAGCGGATCGAGGAGGCGCCTGATTCCGTTCTGGCGACGATGGGCGGCGCCGAGGGGCGGTACGCGGCCCTCCTCGGCGCCGATGGCAGCCGCTCCACCGTCCGCGCCCACCTCGGCCAGCCGATGGAGGGCCATGACCTGCCGGACGAGTGGTCCATCGCCGACGTGGAGGTCCCGGACTGGTCCGAACCCGGCATCTTCCGCGTCTACCTGCGGCAGGACGGCCATTGCCTTTTCGTCATTCCCATCGGGCCGACCCGTTACCGGGTCGTCGCCAGTTTGCCGGATGCCCTGGCGGCCGCGCCGGTGCCGATCCCTGTCGGCCGGGTCCACCGGGAGGACAGCTTTCGCATCTCCATCCGGCAGGCCGGCAGCTACGGCGAAGGGCGCGTCTGGATCGCCGGGGACGCGGCCCATGTCCATTCGCCGGTGGGCGGGCGGGGCATGAACCTTGGCATAGAGGACGCCCACGACTGGGTCGCCCGGCTGGCCGAGGGCCGGCTGGAGCCGGGACCGGACGCAGGCTACAGCGCCGCCCGCCATGCCCGCGGCCGCGAGATCATCGACTTCACCGAAGGCGCGCGGCGGATGGTGATGTCCCCCGGCGGCTGGCGCCGGCGGCTGGCCCTCGGCGCCGTCGGGATCCTGCGCCACGTGCCCCCGGCCAACCGCATGGTCCTGCGC
>JAMWZF010000563.1 GCA_024304875.1 Paracoccaceae bacterium | reverse complement strand
ATCCTCAAGTTCCTGTATCGGGCGACTGACGGCGTCGTCGCGCGCGATGTGCTCCTGCACGAGGTCTGGGGCTACAACGCGGGCGTCACGACCCACACGCTCGAGACGCATATTTATCGTCTGCGCCAGAAAATAGAGCCAGATCCGTCAAACGCTCGCCTTCTTGTTACGGAAAGTGGTGGATACAGACTGGTGGCTTGATCTGCGTCAAGGTTCCCCTGGTCACGACGGGCAGTGTCCCGCCGGATGGTGTAAGAGCGCCGACCCTCGGAGAGGTTCGAAGCTGATCAGGTCGCCACGGCGGGCAGCCTGACGGTTGGATTGTCGGTGACGCGGGCGAGGGTTTCAAGCGACATGTAGCGCCGTGCGACGGTCCATTCGTCGTTGGTCTCCAGCATCAGGGCGCCGACGAGGCGGATGATGGCGTCGTCGTTCGGAAAGATCCCGATGACGTCGGCCCGCCGCTTGATCTCGCGGTTCACCCGTTCGAGCGGGTTCGTGGACGCGATCTGGGCCCAGTGCTCGCGGGGGAAGTCCATGTAGGCGAGGACGTCGTCGCGGGAGGCGTCCATGAAGATGCCGAGCTTTTCCACCCTCTCGCGCAATGCGTTGGCGACGGTCTCCCACTGGGCCTCGGCGTCGGCCTTGGTCTCCTGCGCGAAGATCGTCTTCAGCATCGCCGCCACCGCTGAGCGCTGCTTGGCCGGCGCATGTGCCAGCGCGTTTCGCATCCAGTGAACGCGGCATCTCTGCTGGGTGGCGTTGAAGACCCGCCGCGCAGCTGCGCGGAGCCCCTTGTGGTCGTCGGCGATCACCAGCTTCACCCCGCGCAGGCCGCGGTCGGCCAGAGACCGCAGGAACTCGGTCCAGAACGTCTCGGCCTCGGAGGGGCCGGTGGCGACGCCCAGAACTTCGCGCTTGCCGTCCTCGTTCACTGCCACGGCCACTATCACGGCACGGCTGACGATCCGACCGCTCTCACGGACCTTGAGGTAGGTGGCATCCAGCCAGAGATAGGGCCACGCGCCCTCCAGCGGCCGGGACAGGAACGCGTTCACGCGCTCGTCGATCTCGGCGCAGAGCCGGCTGACCTGGCTCTTCGACATGCCGCCCGCGCCCATGGCCTTCACCAGATCGTCGACCGAACGGGTCGAGACCCCGTGGACGTAGGCTTCCTGGATCACGGCCACGAGCGCCTTTTCGGCGGTGCGGCGCGGCTCGAGGAAGCTTGGAAAGTAGCTGCCCTTCCGGAGCTTCGGGATCTCCAGCGCGATCCGGCCGGCGCGGGTATCCCAGTCTCGGTCGCGGTACCCGTTGCGCTGCACCTCCCGCATGGGTGTCCGTGCGCCCTTGGCCGCGCCCGTCCGGGCCTCCACCTCGGCCTCCATGATCCGCTCGGCCGCGAAGGCGAGCATCTCGCGCACGAGGTCACCATCAGCCTGCTTCTCAACCAGCTCGATCAGCGCCATTCTCTCTTCGGTCATCGTCATCTCCGTTGTCGGTTCCAGGTCGCAACCCGAACCTTCTCCGAAGATCGACGATGACCGCCAGCGTCACCCGCGGCCGCGCGCTGCGCTACGCCGGAGGCTCCGCGCGCGGCCTCCTACACCACTTAGCGTAATCGCCAAGCCCCATCCGCGGCCTTCTCCGTTGCAGGATGGGATCTGGCGCTCCGGCGCTTTGCCGGGGCCTGAGCAAGGAGGATATGATGGGAAT
>JAMWZF010000562.1 GCA_024304875.1 Paracoccaceae bacterium | reverse complement strand
GGGGGGGGAGACCCCGGATCGCCTCCCGCCCGCCGCTGAGGACGTGCTGACCGCCCTGGCCTGGCCCGGCCAGCGCCGGGTCAGGACCCCGCCCGAGGCCTGGCTGACCACGCTCCTCGACCCGCCCCGGCCGGGACCGGCGGACCCGGAGGTCGCCATCCGTCTCGCCCGACTGGCCGCGCGCGCCAGGGTCTGGGTCTGAGGCTTGAGCCCGCCCGCGTCTGGCCCGATAGTCGCGCCCATGCGCCTTGCCCTCGGCCTTCTCCTACTCCTCGCCGCCGCGCCCCTCAGGGCCGGGGAGATCACGGTTTTCGCGGCCTCCTCCCTCGTCGACGCCCTCGGCGAGGCGACCGCGACGTGGCAGGACGAGACCGGGCATACGGTCCGCCTGTCCTTCGCCGCCACCTCGACCCTCGCCCAGCAGATCGAGCGCGGCGCGCCGGCGGACCTCTTCATCGCCGCGGATCCCGAATGGATGGACGCGTTGGACGACCGGGTGACCGAGCGCGTGGACCTCCTCGGCAACACGCTCGTGGTCATCGCTCACGGGCACGGCGAGACCGAGGCCGGCCCCGTCACGGCCGAGACTTTCGCGGACCTCGGCGACGGTCCCCTCGCCATGGCCCTGACCGAAACCGTGCCGGCCGGCCGCTACGGCCGCGCGGCTCTGGACGCACTGGACCTGTGGGACGGGATGCCCGTCGCGGAGGCCGCCAACGTCCGCGCCGCGCTGGCCTTCGTCGGCACGGGCGCCGCGCCGATGGGCGTGGTCTACGGCAGCGATGCGGCGGCCTCGCCCGAGGTCCGCATCGTCGGCACCTTCGACCCCGCGCTCCATCCGCCGATCACCTACCCGGCCGCCCTGCTGGAGGGCGCGGGCGACCCCGAGACGGCCCGCGCCTTCTACGACTGGCTCCAGACCGACGCGGCGGACGCGATCTTCGCGGCCCACGGGTTCAGCCCGAAATGACGCCCCTCGGCCCCGAGGCCTGGGAGGCGATCGCACTGTCGCTCCGCGTCGCACTTCTGGCGACGGCGGTGAACCTGCCCTTGGGGCTCGCCCTCGCCTGGCTGCTGGCCCGCAAGCGGTTCTGGGGCCGCGAGGCGCTCAACCTGGTGGTCCACCTGCCGCTTGTCCTGCCGCCGGTGGTCACCGGATACCTCCTGCTGATCAGCTTCGGCCCGCAGGCCCCTATCGGCGGCTGGCTGGCCGAGCACGGCATCGTCCTCGCATTCCGCTGGACCGGCGCGGCCCTCGCCGCCGGGGTCATGGCGCTGCCCTTCATGGTCCGCGCCATCCGCCTGTCGCTCGAGGCGGTGGACCGGGGGCTGGAGGACGCGGCCCGCACGCTGGGCGCCTCGCGGACCCGCGTGTTCCTGACCGTGACCCTGCCGATGATCTGGCCGGGGCTGCTGGCCGGATCGGTCCTGTCCTTCGCCAAGGGGCTGGGAGAGTTCGGCGCGACGATCACCTTCGTCTCCTCCATCCCCGGCGAGACGCGGACCCTGCCGCTGCTGATCGACCTCGCGCTGGAGCGGCCGGGCGGCGGCGGGCAGGTGCTGGCCCTGTCGCTGGTCGCGCTTTTCATCGCGGGCGGCGCGTTGGCACTGGCGGAATGGCTGTCGCGCCGGGCGGCGTGGGGACGGGGGCGGCTGCCGTGGACGATGCGGCGCCAACTGGCGGCCGAGGACTACCGGGTGTTCGAGCGGGCGTCGGA
>JAMWZF010000561.1 GCA_024304875.1 Paracoccaceae bacterium | reverse complement strand
TTCCGCCGGCAACGGTGGCAGTGCCGCGCAGTGACCCGGACATGCCCGCCGCGCCATGTGCCGCCCCTCCCGCCGACCGGCCGGACAGCACGCGCGTGCGGACCCGCCTGATCGGCTTCGCCGCACCCCGCGGCAGCGATGCCTTCGCAGCCCCCGCCGCATCCGCCGGAGAGACGCGCTTCCCGATCGGCTGGCTGGTCGTGACCGAGGGGCCGGGCCGCGGCGCCTCGTTCACCCTGACCGCCGGCCTCTCCACCATCGGCCGGGGTCCGGACCAGGCCGTCCGTCTCGACTTCGGCGACACGGCGATCAGCCGCGACTGCCACGCCGCGGTGGCCTACGACCCCGAGGACCGGCGCACCCTGATCGGTCACGGCGGGCGCTCCAACATCGTTCGGCTGAATGGCGAACCCCTCCTGTCCCGCGAAGAGTTGACGAGCGGCGACCTGATCCGTCTCGGCAAGACGACCCTGCGGTTCATCGGCCTCTGCGGCGCCGACTTCGACTGGGACGAAGGTGCCGAAGAGGATGACTGAACTGGCCTTCGAGGCGGCGACCGCGACCTGGATCGGCGCCCGCGAGCGGCAGGAGGACGCCCTCCTGACCCATGTGGGTGCCGGTTCGGAGGCCGGACTGATCGTCCTCTCCGACGGCATGGGCGGGCACAGCGACGGCGACATCGCCAGCCGGACCATCGTGTCCCAGGTGCTCGCCGACCTCTTCCTGGCATCCTGCCGCCCCGAGGCCATGCGCCGTCACGGCACCGAAATCCTTCGCCGCGCCCTCGCCTCGGCCAATCACGGTTTGCGCGTCCGGGCCGAGCAGGGCGCCGGGCAGGACGGGATGGGTGGCACCCTCCTGGCCGGCGTCATCCTGGACGGTCGTCTGCGCTGGATCTCGGTCGGGGACAGCCCCCTCTACATCCTGCGGGGCGGCGTCCTGCGGCGGCTGAACGCCGATCATTCGCTCGCGCCGCAGATCGAGCTGATGGTCGCGCGCGGCGAGATCGACGCCGAAACGGCGCGGGACCATCCCCAGCGCGCGATCCTGACTTCGGCCCTCACCGGCGGCGATGTCGCCAAGATCGACTGCCCGGAGGACCCGGCGGACCTCGTCCCCGGCGACGTGCTCCTCTTCGCGAGTGACGGCATCGCGGTTCTGGACGTGGCCGAGATTGCGGCGATCCTGCGCCGAGCTCGCCGGCACCGGGCACAGACCCTCGCACGCCGCCTCATGGCTGCGGTGCAGGCGCGGCGGACCGGGGATCAGGACAACGTGACCCTCGCCGTGGTCACCGTCCGTGCGGCGGCCAGCCGTGGCAGCGTCCCGCGTCTGAACCCCGGCCTGTTCGTACCGGCGCTCCGCCGCCATGCGCTTCGTCTTCTGCCGCGGGTCCGGCCGGGCGGGATGCGTCCCTGATGCCCACCGATACCGATATCTCCGCACTGGTCGCCGCCCTCGCCGCCGCGGCCGACGACCCGGCCCTGCCCCGTCGCAGGGCCCGCGTGGCAGAGTCGCTGGCCGATCGCCTTCTGGACCACGCGCGCGTGACCCTCGCGGGACTGACGGACGGACCTCAGGTCGCGGTGGCCAATGCCCTGCTCGGCACCCCCCTGATCGCGGAGGACTGGCCCACGACGCGGATCGAGCCCGGTCCGACCCTCGCCTACGAGGCGACCCTCATCGACCGGCGCCTGATTTCGGGCGACGGCCGTCCCG
>JAMWZF010000560.1 GCA_024304875.1 Paracoccaceae bacterium | reverse complement strand
CACCTCAGCTGGTCTCAGGACGAGATCGCCGAATACCTCTACAGCGGCTTCACTCCCGAATTCGACGTCGCCGGCGGCGAGATGACCGATGTGATCGCCAACTTCGCCCGGCTGACCGAGGACGACCGGCAGGCCGTCGCTGCCTACATCAAGGCGCTCCCACGGGCCGAATGACCCGGGCGCCGTGCCCCCGGCATTCGATCAATTCGGGAGGGCTGGGCCCTGCCTTCTATCCGAGGCGCTTGAGCCGCGCCTCGCGGAGGCGGGCGAAATCGTCGCCGGCGTGATAGCTCGACCGGGTGAGCGGCGTGGCCGAGACCATCAGGAAGCCCTTGTTGTAGGCTGTCTTCTCGTAGGAGGCGAACTCCTCGGGCGTGACGAACCGGTCCACCGCGTGGTGTTTCGGCGTCGGCTGGAGGTACTGGCCGATGGTCAGGAAGTCGATGTCGGCGGCGCGCATGTCCTCCATCACCTGCACGACCTGCTGCCGGGTCTCGCCGAGGCCGACCATGATGCCGGACTTGGTGAACATCGCGGGGTCCAGTTCCTTGACCCGCTGGAGCAGACGCAGGGAGTGGAAGTATCGGGCGCCGGGGCGCACCTCGGGGTAGAGGCCGGGGACGGTCTCGAGGTTGTGGTTGAAGACGTCGGGGCGCGCCTCGACGACGACTTCCAGCACCTTCGGATCGCACCGGATGAAGTCCGGCGTCAGGATCTCGATCGTGGTGCCCGGGCTGCGCTTGCGGATGGCGCGGATGGTCATGGCGAAATGCTCCGCTCCGCCGTCCTCGACGTCGTCCCGGTCGACCGAGGTGATGACCACGTGATTGAGGCCGAGCTTGGCCACCGCGTCCGCCACCCGGCCGGGCTCGAAGACGTCGAGGTCTTCGGGCGGCTTGCCGGTGGCGATGTTGCAGAAGGTGCAGGCGCGGGTGCAGACCTCGCCCATGATCATCATGGTGGCGTGGCCCTGGGACCAGCATTCGCCCACGTTGGGGCAGCCCGCTTCTTCGCAGACGGTGGTCAGCTTGTGCTCGCGCATGATGTCGCGGGTGGCGCGGTAGCCCTCGGAGACCGGCGCCTTGACCCGGATCCAGTCCGGCTTGCGCAGCCGGGGCGTGTCGGGGCGGCGGGCCTTCTCGGGGTGGCGCTCGGCCGGGATCTTGAGGTCGCGCGGGGCCATGGGCAGTCCTCCTTGGCCAGACATCTAAGACCCCGCGCGCGATTTGTCCAAGCGTCAGAGTGACATCCCGCCTTGCACGGGGGTCAACCCTTCGTCAGCCGAAGCGCGGGCCGAGGGCGCCGAGGCTCTGGTAGTGCAGACGCAGCCGTTGCAGCGCGATCCGCAGGACGATCTTGCCCGACCGGGCGGCCCAGCCCATCCGTTTTTCGGCCAGCTCGAGGCCCTCGAGATAACAGCAGCACCGCAGGACCACATGGCCGAGGCCGGGTCCAAGGTCGGCGAGGGCGGCGGCGACACGGGCATGGGCGGCCTCGGGCGTGCTGCCCTCGGACAGGCCGCCCTGCCGGACAGGGTCGTCCATCGGCACGGTCATCAGGCCTTCCCAGTCCGCGGCCTCCCTGCGGCCCATGCGGCTGAGTTCGAAATCCTCGCGCAGACGCTCTCCGGCCGCGACGAGGGCGCGGGAGAGGAACGGCTGGCCATCCCGGTCACGCCGCCGGGCCAGACCGGCGAGCGGACTTTCCGCCAGTGCACCGCGGACCGGG
>JAMWZF010000056.1 GCA_024304875.1 Paracoccaceae bacterium | reverse complement strand
AGGCCGCGGGTTCGCGCACGATGGCGCGGCCGATGGCGACCCGCTGGCGCTGCCCGCCCGAGAGCTGCGAGGGGCGGCGGTCGAGCAGCTGCTCCATCTCGAGGATGCGGGCCGCCTCGGTCACCCGGCGGTCGATCTCGGACTGGCCCATCTTCACGTTCTTGAGGCCGAAGACCATGTTCTCGCGCACGGTCATGTGGGGATAGAGGGCGTAGTTCTGGAACACCATCGCCACGTCCCTCTGGCCGGGAGCGAGGGTCTGCACCTCGCGGTCGCCGATCAGGATGCGGCCCTTGTCCACGGTCTCCAGCCCCGCGATCATCCGCAGGAGGGTGGACTTGCCCGACCCCGAGGGGCCGAGGAAGACGACGAACTCTCCCGCCGCGATGTCGAGCGACAGGCTGTCGATCACGGTCACGGCGCCGAAGCCCTTGGAGACCTTGTCCAGAACGATCTCGGCCATCAGGTGGTCCCTTTCGGTGTGTTGAATTGCATGCGCCTACCCCTTGATCCCGGCCGAGAGCGTGATCGCCTGTGTCACCCGGCGCTGGAACAGAAGGTAGGCCAGCGCCACCGGCAGGCCGGCCAGGACGGCGGCGGCGAGTTCGCGGGCGTAATAGACCCCGAAGGCGTCGTTCACCTGGGTGATGCCGACGGTGATGGTCATCCACTCGGTCCGCGTCGCGGCGAGGAAGGGCCAGAGGAAGGCGTTCCACGACCAGATGAAGGTCACGATGGCGAGCGCCGTGGTCACCCCCCAGTTCATCGGCACGAAGACCTTGAACAGGATCGCCAGCTCTGAGGCGTTGTCCATCGCCGCCGCCTCGCGGAAGTCGCGGGGCATCTGGTCGAAGAACTGCTTGTAGATGATGATGATGACCGGGTGGATCAGCTGCGGCAGGATGATCCCGGCCCAGGAATTCAGCAGACCCATGTTCGCCACCAGCACGAAGTGGTTGATGATCAGCGTCTGGGTCGGGACCATGAAGCTGGCGAGGATCAGCCAGTAGAGAGGCCGGCGCCCCGGAAAGCGCAGCTGCGACAGCGCGTAGCCGCAGAGCAGAGAGGTGAAGACGGTGATCACCGTGGTGCCGACCGCGGTGATCACCGAATTGAGGTACCACCGCCCGATCTGGGTCTGGGTGATCGCGTGGACGTAGTGGCTGAACGTCAGGTTGTCGGGCCAGAGCTCGATGTAGGGCCGAACGACCTCGTCCTCGGGCTTGAGGGACGAGACGATCCCCCAGTAGATCGGGAAGGCCCAGAGGACGGCGGCGAGGACCGTCAGGACCGACAGGACGGCGCCGATGACGTTGAAGCGGCGGGCGGATTGGGCGTTCATTGCTTTCTCCCCGCGAGCCGCATGATCTGGAAGTTCAGCACCGAGACGATGATGACGATGCCGAAGAGCACGACCGCCACCGCGGCGGCACGGCCGCCCTGGTTGGACTGAAAGGCGCGCTGGAAGATGTAGTAGACCATGACGAGGTTGTCGTTCGGCCGCCCGCCTTGGCTGAACAGGTAGACCTGGTCGAAGATCTTGAGCTGAAGGATCAGCTGGATCGTCAGGTTGAGGGCGGTGATCGGCCAGAGCAGCGGCCAGGTCACGCGGGAGAAGGTCCGCCAGCGGCCGGCATTGTCGAGGGACGCGGCCTCGTAGATCTCGGTCGGGATGGCGCGCAGGCCCGCGAGGAACAGCAGGATGTTGAAGCCGCAGGTCCACCAGATGGTGATGAAGGCGACGGCGGGGATGAACCAGGTGGTGGTCTTGAAGACCGGGATCCGCTCGATCCCCAGCAGGTCGTAGACGTGCATGGCGATGCCGAACTGGAAGTTCATCGTCCAGTCCCAGATCAGGTAGATGACCGAGACGGGCAGGATGTAGGGCAGGAAGAACATCGCCAGGATCAGGGCCTGGAAGCGGCCCGAGAGGCGGCTGACGGCGAGTGCGATGAAGAGGGCCACCGCGGTGCCGGGCACGACGCTGAGGGCCACGAAATAGGCGGTGTTCCAGAAGGCGGTGCCGAAGCGGCGGTCGTCGACGAGGCGGGTGTAGTTCTCGGTCCCGACGTAGTCCCCCTCGCCGATCAGCGGCGCGTCGGTGAACGACAGCAGGAACATGTCGATGGTGGGGTAGATGAACACCAGCCCGTAGATCGCGAGGAACGGTGCGATCAGCAGGAGGGCGATCCCCCATTCTTTCCGTGCATCGCGGATCATGGCTCGTCTCCGTTGGGTGGGACGGGCACGGCCATCTGGTTGGCCGTGCCCGCCCGGGGAGGCGTCAGGTCAGACGATCAGAGATCGTTGAGCTCGTACTTGATCTCCTCGACCGCCTCGGCGGGGTCCATCTCTCCGTTCAGGGTCGGCACGAAGTAGGTGGACATCACGTCGAAGATCGGCCCGGCGACACCGGCCAGCGGCGTCTTGGGATCGAAGATCATGTTCTCGGTCAGCGAGGAGTAGGTCGCGTTGGGCTCCATCGCGGCGTAGTCCTCGGACTGGGTCACCGGACCGTAGGCCGGGATGTGGCCGGCGGTGGCCCAGAACAGCGAGTTCTGGCTGATCCAGCTCATCACTTCCAGAACGGCGGCCCGCTTTTCGGGGGACATGTCGTTGCCGTTCGGGATCGCGAAGACGTGGCTGTCGGCGTAGGTCGAGGGGTGGTCGAAGATGACCGGCAGTTCGACCGCGCCCCATTCGAACAGGTTGCCCTGCTCGTAGGCGTCGACCATCGTCGGCACCTCCCAGACGCCGTTGATCATCATCGCCGCCTCACCCGAGGTGAAGAGCGCGACGGTCGCCGGGTAGTCGGTGTAGGTCGACTGCAGGCCGTCGTTCGTCCAGTTGGCCAGCACGGTCAGGGCGTTGGTCAGCTTCTCGGCGTTGTCGCCGGCCAGGAATTCGCCGTCGGTCATCAGCTCGCCGTCCTGCTGGCCCATCAGCGAGTAGATGGTGCGGAACATGAAGTTGCCGTCGGCGGTGACCGAGCCCAGCGGATAGGCGACGCCGTTGTCCTTCAAGGCCTGCAGGGTCTCGTTGAAGCCCTCGAGGCTGTCCATGCCCATCGGCGTGCCGTCCTCGTTCAGGCGGCCGGCGGCTTCGAGCAGGTCCTTGTTGTAGTAGAGGACGATCGGATGCGTATCGAGCGGCACCGCGTATTGCGCGCCATCGACGGTGACCGCGTCCCAGGTGGCGGCGGCGTAGTCGTCCTGGCTGAGGCCCATCGCCTCGAAGTCCTCGGGCGTGATCTCGCTGAGGAGGTTCTGGTCGACGGCCAGCGGGATGCGGCTGGCGTGGTAGGTCATGATGTCGGGGGCTTCACCGACCGCGACCGAGGTCTGCACCTTGGTGTAGAAGGGCACGCCCCATTCGAGGGTGGTGGCGTCGATGACGATCTCGCCTTCGTGGGCGGCGTTGAAGTCCTCGATCAGCTGCTGCATGCGCACGCCGTCGCCGCCGGCGAGAAAGTCCCACCAGACAACGGTTTCCTGGGCCACGGCACTGGTCGCCGAGAGCCCGGCCAGCGCAACGGCGCCGACGGTCATTTTCGTCAGATGTTTCATCAGGTCTCCTCCCTAATCGCCGGTTTCCCCGGCTAAGTCATACTTTATCCGATGAACGGATTCGCGCAACAGAAGTGACGGTATGTACCGGCATCTCTGATATGAAGCCTACAGGCTGACCCGGATCATCGAGTAGCTGTAGGGCGGCAGGGTCAGCTTCAGATCGCCTCCGTCGATCTTGGCCCCCTCCCCCTTGACCGGCGCCACGTTGTCCGGCGCCTCCATGGTATTCGTCGCCTCCAGGTCGTCGTGCTTGATCAGCGTGTGCTCGACTGTCCTGGCGTCCCCGAACCGCTCCAGCCCGAGGCTGACCTCCATCGGCTCGGTGCCGTTGCGGTTGATCGCGAAGAAGGTGAGCGTTCCGGCGTCGCCGTCATGCACCCCCGCGATGTCGAGGTAGCTGACACCGGCGGCAGCATCCGCGTCATACGTCGGGCAGTCCACGTCGAGCCGCAGCGCCGTGCCCCGGCCGAAGCGCGAGGCGAGGTGGAAGGGATGGTAGATCGTCTGCTTCCACGCCGCGCCGCCGGGGGCCGTCATGATCGGCGCGATCACGTTCACCAGCTGGGCGATGCAGGCGATGCGCACCACGTCGGACCGGCGGATGAAGGTGTTCAGGATGCAGCCGACCTGAAGCACGTCCTCGAAGTTGTAGATGTCCTCGAGCAGGACCGGCGCGTGCGGCCAGTTCCACTCGGCCATCCGCTTGGCGTCGGATTCGCGCTCGTGGTACCAGACGTTCCACTCGTCGAAGCTGATCTTCACGTCCTTCTTGGACCGCTTCTTGCCCTTGATGAAGTCGATCACGCCCGAGACGGTGCCGATGTAGCGGTCGAGCGTCTCCGGCAGGGCGAGGTATTCGGCCGTGTTCTTCTCGTAGTTCTCGAAATACATGTGGAGCGAGATGTAATCGACCTGGTCGTAGGTCTCTTCAAGCACCGTCGCCTCCCACTGGGGGTAGGTCGGCATCTTGGAATGGGACGACCCGCAGACGACCAGTTCCAGCGACTTGTCGAAGCCGCGCAGGGCCTTGGCCGTCTCGTTCGCCAGGTGGCCGTATTCGGCGGCGGACTTGTGGCCGACCTGCCAGGGGCCGTCCATCTCGTTCCCGAGGCACCAGAGCTTGACGCCCCAGGGGTCGGCGCGGCCGTTCTTCTTCCGCAGGTCCGACCAGTAGCTGCCGCCGGGATGGTTGACGTATTCGACGAAGGCGCGCGCCTCGTCGAGCCCGCGGGAGCCGAGGTTGAGGGCCAGCATCATCTCAGTACCCGCCTTCTCGGCCCAGTCGGCGAATTCGTGGATGCCGACCTGGTTCGATTCCAGCGTCCGCCAGGCGAGGTCGAGCCGCACCGGGCGCTCGTCCTTCGGCCCGATGCCGTCCTCCCAGTTGTAGGCCGAGACGAAGTTGCCGCCCGGATAGCGGCAGATCGGGGTGTCCAGCTCGCGGACGAGGTCGATCACGTCCTTGCGCATGCCGCTGTCGTCCGCCGTCGGATGGTCCGGTTCGTAGATGCCGGTATAGACCGCCCGGCCCAGGTGCTCGAGGAACGACCCGTAGAGCCGCTTGTCGATGTCCGAAATCGTATAATGCGCGTGCGCGGTGACCCGGGCTTCCATCGCGTTCCTCCCTTATGTATCCGATTTGCCGGTTTGAACCGGTCTTTCCGATACGTTCAGGGATAAACGGGCCTGCGTCAACCCACCGCGTCAGCGCATCCGCATCACGATGTCCTGGTCATAGTTTCCAAAGCCCCGGCCGAAGATGTTCATGCCGCCGGGATGCGCGGCGTCCTCGTGCACGCCGATCCGCATGCGAATCGACCGGTGGCTGTCCATGTCGATGTCGGCGAGCGTGACGTCCGACACCCGCATCCCGTCGACGTAGGATCCGCCGCCGTTGATCCGCCAGGTCTTGAGCTTGCCGTACTGCGAGCCGCTCAGCTTCCACCATTCGGGCGTATAGACCCCCCGCTTGTCGCCGTAGTCGCCGGGCGAGGTCCAGGTCGCGATCTCGACGCCGTTGACCTCGAGCGTGATGTCGGAGGGCCAGTCCGGGCTGGTTCCGGGCACCTCGGAACTCAGCTCCATCGAGAATTCGATCTCGCTGACCTTGCGGTCGCGCAGCTTGGCGTTGTTGGGGAACTGGTATTCGACGTAGCCGTGGTTGAACCAGAGCAGGCCCGCCCGCATCCGTTCGGGCTCGAGGAAGGTGCCGGGCACGTCCAGCAGGCCGATGACGCCGTCCGCGGAACACAGGCCGCAGGGCTCCGACACCTCGCAGCGGGTGTAGAGGCCGATGGGCATGGAGACCTCGATCTCGCTCTTCTCCGGCGCGGGCGCGCTGTCGCGGAAGCCGACGAGGATCTCGGAGAACGCCGTCTCGCAGATCTTCTGGCTGCCCTTGCGGGCCTTCTGGACCCGGCTGGTGACGAGGCCCACGTCCTCCAGCAACTGAAGGTTGGACGAGACCGTCGACTGCGGCAGCTTCAGCGCCTCGGCGATCTGGTTGACGTTCATCGCCCCGCCGGTGCCCAGCGCCTTGAGGATCTGGACCCGCACGGCGCTGGCCAGGCCCTTGATGATGTCGAGGTTCGTCTCGGGATCGACGAGGAGAACGGATTTGGTCATGCGGCACCGGCGAAAATCAATTCCGCCTTCGTATCAGCATTTCGGGTCTGAATAATAGCCCGCTCGCGCGGAAAAAATCGACCCCGTGGCGCTCAGCCCATCCGTTCGGAAGCGTAGGCGCCGGGGCTGGGCGGGAAGACCACCGTCTTGTCCCCGTTCAGGAACACCCGGCCGCCCGCGTGGGCATGGATCGCCCGCGCCAGCACCTGCGCCTCCACGTCCCGGCCGAGAGAGACGTAATCCGACGGCGACTGGGCGTGCGTGACGCGCACGATGTCCTGCTCGATGATCGGGCCCTCGTCGAGGTCGGCGGTGACGTAATGCGAGGTCGCCCCGATCAGCTTCACCCCCCGCTCGAACGCCTGCTTGTAGGGGTTCGCGCCCTTGAACGAGGGCAGGAAGGAATGGTGGATGTTGATGATCCGGCCCGACATCTTCTGGCACATCTCGTCGGAGAGGATCTGCATGTAGCGGGCCAGCACGATCAGCTCGGCCCCCGCCTCCTCGACCGTGTCCATGATGCGTTTCTCGGCCTCGGGCTTGTTCTGCGGCGTGACCTTGATGCAATGGAACGGCAGGTCGTGGTTCACGACGACCTTCTGATAGTCCATGTGGTTCGAGATCACGCAGACGATCTCGATCGGCAGCGCCCCGATGCGCCAGCGGTAGAGCAGATCGTTGAGGCAATGTCCGAAGCGGCTGACCATGACCGCCACTTTCAGCTTGCGGGTCTCGTCCTGGAAATCCGCCTCCATCGCGAACTCTTCCGCAATCGGCTCGAAGGCTCCGGTCAGGGACGCCAGGTCCCGCCCCTCTTCGGACTGGAAGGAGATGCGGGTGAAGAACTTGCCCGTCATCACGTCGTCGAACTGGGCGCTGTCGGTGATGTTGCAGCCCTGGTCGGCCAGGAAGGTCGAGATGGCGGCGACGATTCCCCGGCGGGAGGGGCACTGGACGCGAAGGGCGTAGCGGGTCATGGGCGGGGAAGCTCCGGCAGAAGGGCGTTTCCGGCTGGTGGTAGACCGATGCCGCGGGCCGGGCCACACGTGCGCGACGCATTTGCGTGTGCAGCCGACCTCGGCGCGGGGCCGATGGAGGCGCAAGTTTCCGATCGGCGGCAGAGGGCCGCTTTCGGCGCCACCACTGGCGCAACGGGGGCAAGCCGTGCACCATGCCGGTGACACCGACGGGAGGATGACATGAGCCGGGAGATCGTGATCGCGGGGGCCGCCCGCACGCCGATGGGCGCATTCCAGGGCGGGCTGGCCGGGACCAGCGCCACCGACCTCGGCGCCACCGCGATTCGCGCGGCGCTGGAGCGGGCCGGCCTCGCGGCGGACCGGGTCGACGAGGCCCTGATGGGCTGCGTCCTGCCCGCCGGCCTCGGCCAGGCGCCGGCGCGTCAGGCGGCCCTCGGCGCCGGGCTGCCTCTCTCCGTCCCCTGCGCCACGGTGAACAAGGTCTGCGGCTCGGGCATGAAGACCGCCATGATGGGGTTCGACGCCATCGCGGCGGGCAGCGCGCGCGTCGTCGTCGCGGGCGGCATGGAGAGCATGAGCAATGCCCCCTACCTCCTTGAAAAGGCCCGCTCCGGCTACCGGATGGGGCACGGGCAGATCAAGGATCACATGTTCCTCGACGGCCTCGAGGACGCCTACGACAAGGGGCGGTCGATGGGCACCTTCGCCGAGGATTGCGCCGAGGCCTACCAGTTCACGCGGGACGCGCAGGACAGCTACACGCTGGAGAGCCTCGACCGGGCCAGGGCCGCCATCTCTGGCGGCGGCTTCGCGGCCGAGATCGTGGCGGTGGGCGATGTGGCGGACGACGAGCAGCCCGGCCGCGCCAAGCCGGACAAGATCCCTCACCTGCGCCCCGCCTTCCGCGAGGGGGGCACGGTGACGGCGGCAACCTCGTCGTCCATCTCGGACGGCGCCGCCGCGCTGGTCATCGCCGACCGGGCGACGGTGGAAGGGATGGGCAGCGCACCGATCGCCCGCATCCTCGGCCATGCCGGCCACGCGCAGGAGCCGGCCTGGTTCACCACCGCGCCGATCCACGCCATTTCGAAGCTTCAGGAAAAGCTCGGCTGGACCAGCGATGACGTCGACCTCTACGAGATCAACGAGGCCTTCGCCGTCGTCGCCATGGCCGCCATGCGCGATCTCGGCATCCCGCGGGACAAGCTGAACGTGAACGGCGGCGCCTGCGCCCTTGGCCATCCTATCGGCGCCTCGGGCGCGCGGATCGTGGTGACCCTGCTGCACGCCCTTCAGGCCCGCGGCCTCAAGCGCGGGATCGCCTCGCTGTGCATCGGCGGCGGCGAGGCGACGGCGCTGGCTGTCGAGATGCTCTAGGGGCGGGCGGCCGAGCCCCGCCGTACGGCCCGCGCCACCCGCGTCCCGCCCCTGGCAGACCGGGCTCCGAAAGGTGAGTATTTGGGCCAGCCCGAATTGGGAAGAGCGCCCTCTTCTGCTTCGGGCTGGCAAAAATACTCAACTTTGGGAGCACCCTCGCTTTCAGGAGGAAGCGGCTTGAGTTCGACGCGCCGGTAAGTCGGGGCTCGCCCCGACGCCCCCGGTCAGGGCGCGCCGATCCGTTCGACCGAGCCGATCAGCTCCACCCCCGCCGACAGCGCCCGCCCCGTGGCCAGCGCCATCTGCGGCAGGATCATCCATTCGAGCGCCCAGGCCGCGCCGGAGCGTTCCTGCTCGTGGACCAGCGCCTGGTGCATGCCGCCGACCTGCACGGCGTTGAACCGGGCGAGGGTCACAAGGAGTTCGGCCAGGATCGGGTTCTGCTTGTGCGGCATGGCCGAGGACCCGCCGCCGCCCGCAAGGCGCACCTCGTCCAGCCCCTGCTGGGCCATCAGGGCCACGTCCTGCCCGATCTTGCCCAGCGTTCCGGTGATCAGGGACAGGACCGAGGCCGCCTCCCCCACCCCGTCCCGCATGGCGTGCCAGGCCTTGTCCCCGGCGGGCAGGGAGAAGGCCGCCTCCATCGCGCGGATCAGCCGGTCCGGGTGATCGCCCCAGCCCGCGCGGTTGCCCGACGCGCCGCCCAGTTGCAGGCGGGCGATGCGGGGGGTGAGCGCGTCGATGCGGGCGATGTGATCCGGCAGAGGGCCGGCCCATGCGGCGATGCGGTCGCCGACGGTCATCGGCGTCGCGGCCTGCATCCGGGTGCGGCCCATGAGAGTGAAGGACCCCTGCCCCGCGTCCAGCTTGTCCAGCGCGGCGGCCAGCGCCTCCAGCCGCCCCCGCAGGACCTCGAAGGTGTGCATGAGCGTCACGGCGAGGGCGGTGTCGATCAGGTCCTGGGAGGTCGCGCCGGCATGGACGCCCTCGGAGCCGAGCGCGGCCTTCAGCTGCGCCACCAGCGCGGGCACCGGCACACCGTCCTGCCACGTGCCGCGGCGCAGCTCCGCGATGTCCGGCTCGAACCGCTCGATGGCGCGGGCCACCGCCTCGGCCCTCTCGCGGTCCACGATCCCCGCAACGCCCAGCGCCCGGCTCCAGGCCGCCTCGAAGGCGAGCATGTGCGCCAGCTGCGCCTCGGGCGCCCAGAGGGCCGCGATCTCCTCGTCGCCGAAGAGACCGCCGAGCCAGGGATGGGAAAAGACGTCGCTCACAGGTCGAGGAAGACCGTCTCGCCCTCCCCCTGCAAGCGGATATCGAAGCGGTAGGCGCCGGCGCCCTCCTTTTTCGCGATCAGCGTGTGCACGCGCGGGCGCTGCTCGATCCGGGCGAGGATCGGGTCGGCGCTGTTGTCCTCGTCCTCGAAGTAGATGCGGGTCGACAGGCCGATGTTGATGCCCCGCGCCACGATCCAGAGGCTGATGTGCGGGGCCATGACCTTGCCGTCGCGGTTCGTGACCGCCCCCGGCTTGACGGTCCGCAGGGTGAACTCGCCCGAATCCTTGTCGGCCGCGAAACGGCACCAGCCGGTGACCTTGGGATCGGCCCCCTCCTGGCCCGGGTAGATGCCGGCGGCATCGGCCTGCCAGCTTTCGACCATCGCATCGCGCATAGCCCAGCCGGTGCCGTCGTAGATCGACCCGGTGATGGTGATGACCTCGCCCTTGGCGCCCTCCTGGATGGGGCTGAGGCCGAGGTCCTCGGGATAGATCCCCTCGACGCCGGCGAAGGTGGGAATGCAGCCGATGTGGACGTAAGGTCCCGCCGTCTGGCTGGGGGTTTCGACCAGCGTGTCAAGTCGTTGGACCATGGCTCACATCCCTTCCGGCTTGTTCTCGAACATCGTCTGGCGGCTGCCGCGCAGGACGATGTCGAACTTGTAGGCGAGGTAATCCATGCCCCGCGAATTCTGCATGTCGAGGGGCGCCACCAGCCGGTCGACCTGGGACCGGTCGCGCACGGTGGCGACGATGGGGCAGCGGTCGATCAGCGGGTCGCCCTCGAAATACATCTGGGAAATCAGGCGCTGGCCGAAGGCGTGCCCGAAGATCGAGAAATGGATGTGCATCGGCCGCCAGTCGTTGGCCCGGTTCGGCCAGGGGTAGGCGCCGGGGCGAATGGTCATGAACTCGTAATACCCGGTCTCGTCGGTGATCGTCCGCCCGCAGCCGCCGAAGTTGGGATCGAGCGGGGCGAAATAGGTGTCCTTGATGTGCCGGTAGCGCCCGCCGGCGTTGGCCTGCCAGATCTCGACCAGCGTATGCGGCACCGGGCGGCCCGCCTCGTCGAGCACCCGGCCGTGCACGCGGATCCGCTCGCCCACCGCGGGGGCGGCGCCCTGGGTGTAGTTCAGGATCAGGTTGTTATCGAGCTTGCCCAGCATGTTGTGGCCGAACCGGGGGCCGGTCTCCTCGGACACGGTGGATTCCATGCTGAGGAGCGGCAGGTTCGGCGAGCGGGTGAGAGAGGTCTTGTAGTCCGGCCAGTAGGGGTCGGGGTGAACCTCCCTCCGGCGCGGCATGAGCGGGTCAGTCATCGTCTCTCTCCATTTCGGCGTAGGTCTGTTTCGCCAGCTTGATGGCGTGGTTCGCTTTCGGCACCCCGGCGTAGATCGCGACGTGCTGGAAGGCCTCCATCACGTCGGTCCTGCTGGCCCCGGTGCGGGCGGTGGCGCGGATGTGCATCGGGATTTCCTCGAAGTTCCCCGTCGCCGCCAGCAGGGCGAGGGTCAGCATGGAGCGTTCCCGGCGCGAGATCGCGTCCGAGGTCCAGACGGTGCCCCAGGCGCCCTCGGTGATGAGGGTCTGGAAGGGGACATCGAGGTCGGTCTTGGCGGCCTCGGCCTTGTCGACATGGGCGTCGCCCAGCACCTCGCGGCGGGTCTTCATTCCGTCGGCGTAGCGGTCGGGCATCGTCAGGTCCTTTCCAGGAAGTCGGCGATCAGCGCGGCGGTCTCCTCCGGCGCCTCGACGCAGGGGATATGGCCCGCGCCCTCGATCAGGTGGAAGGGCGCGCCGCAGAGGTCGGCGGTGGCGCGCACCACGTCCGGCGGGGTCGAGCCGTCCTCGGATCCGCCGATGGCCATGACGGGAAGGGTGATCTGCTTCGTCGTCTCGGTGAGGTCGGCGCCAGAGATCGCGGCGGAGCAGCCGGCGTAGCCCTCGGCCGGGGTGCGGGTGAGCATGTTGACCCAGGGCGCGAGGCGGGGGGCGTCGGCGCGGAAGGCGTCCGAGAACCAGCGCTGCATGATGCCGTCCGACATGGCGGAGAGGCCCTTGCTCCGCACCGTGGCGATGCGGTCGTCCCAGAGGGCGGGTGTGCCGATCTTCGCCGCGGTATCCATCAGGACGAGGGCGCGGAGCAGGTCCGGGCGCCGCGCCGCGATCCCCTGCCCGATCATCCCGCCGATGGAGAGGCCGACGAAGGTGATGTCCCTCAGGTCCAGCGCGTCGACGATGGCCAGCGTGTCGCCCACCAGATCGTCCATCGCGTAGGGCGCGGGCGGGCAGTCGGAAAGGCCGTGTCCCCGCTTGTCGAACCGCACGATGCGCAGGCCGCCCGGCAAATGCGGCAGCATCAGGTCCCAGACGCGGAAGTCGGTGCCCAGCGAATTGCCGAACATCACCACGCGGCCGTCGCGGGGCCCCTCGTCCTTCACGTGCAGGTGCACGGTGCCGCTCGTCACTGTCTGCATGGCGCTCCTCCCCTATTGCCGCCAGCCTCGTCCCGGCCGGTCAGTAAGGCAAGCCGATGTAGTTCTCGGCCAGATCCTTGCGGGCGGTTTCGGACCGGCTGAGGTGGTCCAGCGTCGCCTTGCGCATCTGGGCGGCGAAGGCGTCCTCGCCCTCGAAGCGGTGCATCATCGTGGTCATCGACCAGGAGAAGCGCATCGCTTTCCAGATCCGGGCCAGCGCCCGCTCGGAATAGCCGTCGATCCCCGCCGCGTCGCCCTTCTTCAGCGCGTCCACCAGCGCGTGGTAGAGGTAGAAGACGTCAGAGACGGCGAGGTTCAGGCCCTTCGCCCCCGTGGGCGGCACGATGTGGGCGGCGTCGCCGACGAGGAACAGACGGCCCCAGCGGAGCGGCTCGTGCACGAAGGAGCGGAGCGGCGCGATGGATTTCTCGATGCTGGGGCCGGTCTCCATCGTCTCGACCACCTGCGCGGGCAGGCAGGATTGCAGGCGCTCCCAGAACT
>JAMWZF010000559.1 GCA_024304875.1 Paracoccaceae bacterium | reverse complement strand
GGCCCCGCGGACGCCCTTGCCCACCGGCTCGATCGTGTCGCCCGGGAAGGCCCCGCCGAGGGTGTCCTCGAGGATCACCTCCGCCGCCTCGCCCTGCCGCTGCTGGGAGCCCTGCTCGGCCTTGCGCTGCAACGTCTCGATCTGGCGCTTGAGGGTGTCGATGTGCTGGTCCTTCTCCGCCGCGCGGCGGGCGGCGGCTTCCTCCAGCTCGGCGGCCTTGAGGGCCATCCGCTCCTCCATCTCGGCGGCGCGGCGGGCATCGGCCTCCTTCTGGGCGGCGGCCCTCTTCGCGGCCTCCTCGCGCAGGGCGGCGGCCAGCTTCTCCTCCACGGCGAGGTCGAGAGCCTCCTCCTTCTCGCGCAGCTCCCGCTCGCGGCGAAGGGCCTGGGCCTGGGCCGCGCGGGCCTCCTTGAGGGCCCTGTCCTGTTCCTCGGCGCGTGCCTTCATCTCGGCCAGTTCGACGGCGCTCGCCTCCGCGGCAGCGGCCTTCGCGGCGGCGGTGATCTCGGCCTTCTGCGCGGCGAGGGCCTTCGCAGCCGCCTCGCGCTCCGAGGCCACCGCCTTCTCCGCCGCGGCCTTCTGCGCGGCCAGGGCCTTCTCGCCTGCCTCCCTCTCGGCCGCCAGCTTCGCGGCGAGGTCGGTCCGAACCTGTTCCACCAGCGGCCCGGCCAGGCTCTCTGTCAGGGGAAAGCCGTGCCCGCAGGAGGGGCACTTTATCGTCGCATCGCTCATCCCCGGCCCTCCAGCGCGGCCTCGATGACCGCGACGGCGGCGGCCAGGGCCTCCTCGATGCTCATCTCCGAGGTGTCGAGGACCACGGCATCCTCCGCCGCCAGCAGCGGCGCCGCGACGCGGCCCGAATCCCGCGCATCCCGCGCCTCCACGTCGGCAAGGACCTCGGCCTCGGTCACCGCATGGCCCTTGGCCGAGAGCTCCAGGAACCGCCGCCGCGCCCGGGTCGCGGGCGAGGCGGTGACGAAGAGCTTCACCGCCGCGTCCGGGCAGATCACCGTCCCGATGTCCCGCCCGTCCAGCACCGCACCGCCCGACCGCGCCGCGAAGGCGCGCTGGAAATCCACCAGCGCCGCGCGGACCTCGGGCTGCGAGGCGACACGGCTCGCCGCCTGGGCCACCTCCGGGGTCCGCAGCCGGCTCTCGTCCAGCTCCTCGGGGTTGAGCGACAAGGCCGCCTCCACCGGGTCCTGCCCTTCCAGCTCGCGCGCGCCCACCGCCCGGTAGAGCAGCCCGGTATCCAGATGCGCCAGCCCGAAGCGGGCCGCCACCGCCTTGGCGATCGTGCCCTTGCCCGCCGCCGCGGGCCCGTCGATGGCCACTGCAAAACTCATGCCTGTCTCCCTCGCCGGTCCGCCCGGACCGCAGCGATAACATGGGCCGGGACGGGGGCGAAAGGGCTGCCGGCCCCCGGACGTCCGGATCGGCCCGCGGCGCCCCCCTGCCTCTTTTCGCCCCAAATACCTCGGGGGGCCGAAGGCGGGGGCAGAGCCCCCTCTGCCGTCGCCACCCCGGGATCAGCCCTCGGGCCTCCGGGCCCGCGCCCTGCCGAACAGGCTCAGGCGCCGCGCTCGATCCGCGCGCCCAAGCCCGTCATCAGCGCCTCGAAAATCGGGAAGGAGGTCGCGATCGGCCCGCCGTCGTCCACGGTCACGGGCTGCGTCGTCGCCAGACCCATCACCAAAAACGACATCGCGATCCGGTGGTCGAGCCGACTTTCCACGA
>JAMWZF010000558.1 GCA_024304875.1 Paracoccaceae bacterium | reverse complement strand
ACCCGCCCCAAGCGCATGACCGAATAGGCCGTCAGGGGCTGGAAGACGCTGTCGGGGTCGATCTCGGGAAGCATCGAGACGGCGACCGAATGGGTCGAGTGCAGGTGAACCACGGCCCCCGTCGCCGCCGCGCGAGTGTCGTAGAAGGCGGTGTGTAGCGGCAGTTCCTTGGTCGCAGTGTCGCCCGAGACATGGGTCATCCGGTCGTCCAGCTTCGTCAGGCTGGCGGGGTCGAGGGCGCCGAACGAACTGCCCGTCGGGGTGACGAGATAGCCGTCCTCCAGCCGGACCGAGATGTTGCCCGAGCTACCGTTGGTCAGACCCCGGTCGAACAGCGACCTGGCCAGGCGGCAGATCGCCTCGCGCTGGCGGCTCTCCTCGCTCATGCCTCGCCTCCCAGAACCCGGGCGGCGGTGGCGAAGAAGGCTTCGTCGCCGAAGTTGCCCGATTTCAACGTGCAGACGAAGGGCGCGCCGTCCGGGGCGAGGGCCGGGACGCCGGGTGCGATCTGCGGCCCGATCCGGCAGACGGTCAGCCCGAGGGCCGAGACGACGGCGCCCGAGGTCTCTCCGCCACCGACGATCAGCCGCTCGAAGCCGTCCGAGACGAGGGCCTTGGCGAGGTCGCCGAAGAAGGCCTCCATCATCTCGGCGCTGCGGTCCCGGCCGAGGGCCTCCTGAACCTTGGCGAGTTCCTCGGAGGCCATCGTCGAGGTCACGAGCGGCACGGAGTCGGCCGGTTGCTCGCGGACCCAATCCGCCACCTCCGCCACCGTCCGGTCGCCCGCTGCGATGGCGTGGGGATCGAGGTGCAGGGCCGGCCCGTCGTGGGCGGCCACCTGCGCCTGCGTCATCCGCGAGCAGGACCCGGCCAGGGCAACCGCCCTGCCCGCCCGTCCGGCCCAGTCCTCGGACGCGGCGCCGGTCAGCCCGTCGAAATTCTGCGCAAGGCCAAGGCCGAGACCAGAGCCGCCGCTGACCAGCGCCTCGCCCTTCACCGCCGCCCCGATGGTCATCAGGTCGGCGTCGTCCACCGTGTCCATCACGATCCAGGCCGCGCCCCCGGCGCTCGCCGCGTCGAGAGCGGCGCGGGTCGCCTCTGCCCCCTCGCGGAGCGCGGTGATATCGACATGGCCGACCCCGCGCGAGGTCTGCCGTGCCAGCCAGCGCCGCAGGTCCGGCTCGGTCATCGGGGTCAGGGGGTGGCTTTCCATCCCGGACCGGTTCAGCAGCTGATCGCCGACGAAGAGATGGCCCATCATCACCCGCCGCCCCGTCCCCGGGAACGCCGGCACGACGACTGCCCGGGCCGCGCCGAGCGCATCGGCCAGCGCCTCCAGCACCGGGCCGATGTTGCCCTCGGGCGTGGAATCGAAGGTGGAGCAATACTTGAAATAGATCTGCTCGCAGCCTTGCCCCCGCAGCCACTCCAGCGCTTCCAGCGACCGGGCCACGGCCGCCTCCGCCGGGATGCTGCGGGTCTTGAGCGCGACGACGGCGGCGTCGGTCTCGGCCACCGCGCTGCCCGGCACGCCGATGCACAGGGCCGTGGACAGGCCCGAGCGGGTGAACATGTTGCCGAGGTCCGAGGCCCCGGTGAAGTCGTCGGCGATGGCGCCAATGCGCATCAGGCGGCTCCTTTCGGCATCAGGTGCGCGACCACGGCGAGCAACTGGCGGGAGACCATCTCGGGCCCGGTCTGGATCCGGTGGCCCTGCGCCTCGGCCTCGATCAGCCAGGGGG
>JAMWZF010000557.1 GCA_024304875.1 Paracoccaceae bacterium | reverse complement strand
CACCAACGGCGTGCAGGCGCTGGACCTTGTCGGTCGCAAGCTGGCGCAAGACGGCGGCAAGCACGTCATGGGCTTCTTCGAGATGGTCAAGAGCTTCGCCTCCGAGAACAAGGGCAAGGACGAGGCCTTCGACCGCGACTTCCTCGACCCGCTCAAGGCCGCCTCCAAGGACCTTCAGGCGGCAGGCCTGTTCTTCATGCAGAACGGCATGAAGAACCCGAACGAGGCGCTGGCGGGGTCCTACGACTTCATGCACCTCTTTGGCCATGTCTGCCTTGGCCTGATGTGGGCGCGCATGGGCCGCGTGGCGCAGGAGAAGCTGGCCGCCGGTGCAGGCAACGCCGCCTTCTACGAGACCAAGCTGGCGACCGGGCGCTACTACATGGCGCGGCAACTGCCGATGACGGCGACGCACCTCGCCCGCATCCAGTCCGGGGCCGGCACCGTCATGGCGCTTGAGGCCGAGGCGTTCTGAGGCGAAGGTGGCGGTGGGTCTTCGGACCCACCCTGCCCCACCGGCCAGAAGGAGTGCCCCATGCCCAAACGGTTTCGTCTGACGCGGCGTTTTCCTGTCGCCATGACCGAGGACGGCTACCGTGGCCTCAAGCGGTTCGCGCACGAGGCCGGTCTGGACGAGGGTGAGGCGCTCTCGTTCCTGTTCGAACATTTCGACAGCGTGACGGACGAGGACGCGCTGTCGCACAGGTTGCGCCTGTTCAACGCCGAACTGGAGGCGCGCAAGCGATAGGGAGGAGCCGGTCCCATGGGCTGGATGACGGAGGAACACGCGATGCTGGGCGAGATGTGCGCCCGGTTCATCGAAACCGAGTGGGCGCCCGAGTTCGAGCGCTGGCGCAAGGCGGGCCAGATGGACCGCTCGACCTGGGCGCAGGCGGGGGAACTGGGGCTGCTCTGCCCCTCGGTGCCCGAGGCATACGGCGGCGCAGGCGGCGACTTCGGCCACGAGGCGGTGATCCTGATGGAAGCCGCCCGCGCCAACCTCGCCTCATGGGGGCATGGCATCCACTCGGGCATCGTGGCGCATTACGTGCTGGCCTACGGCACCGAAGACCAGAAGCGGCGCTGGCTGCCGAAGATGGTCACCGGGGACCTGGTGGGCGCGCTGGCCATGACCGAACCCTCGACCGGCTCGGACGTGCAGGCGATCAGGACCAAGGCGGTGAAGGACGGCAATGGCCACCGACTGTCGGGTCAGAAGACCTTCATCACCAATGGCCAGCACGCCAACCTGATCCTCGTCGCCGCCAAGACCGATCCCTCCGCAGGCTCCAAGGGGGTGTCGCTCGTCGCGGTCGAGACCGACGGGGCCGACGGCTTCACCCGAGGGCGCAACCTCGACAAGATCGGCTGCCAAGCCGCCGATACCTCGGAACTCTTCTTCGACAACGTCGCGATCCCGCCCGAGAACATCCTCGGCGAGGCCGAGGGCCAGGGCTTCTACCAGATGATGCAGCAGCTTCCGCAGGAACGGCTGATCATCGCCTGCGGCGCCGTGGGTGCGATGGAGGGCGCCCTCGCCCGAACCGTCGCCTACTGCAAGGAGCGCGAGGCCTTCGGCGGCCCGCTGACTCAGTTCCAGAACACCCGCTTCGTGCTGGCCGAGTGCAGGACGAAGACCACCGTCGCCCGCGCCTTCCTCGACGCCTGCATCGCCGAGCACCTCGCGGGCGACCTGACCGTCGAAAAGGCGGCCATGGCGAAATACTGGCTGACCGACACGCAGGG
>JAMWZF010000556.1 GCA_024304875.1 Paracoccaceae bacterium | reverse complement strand
GGCGGTGGCGAGGGGGTGGTGGGTCGAGACCCACCTCACGGCCGCCATGGCCAGTGGACCGAGGACGGTGAGCGGGCGCCGAAAGAGGAGTATTTGGGCCAGCCCGACCCAAGGGCCGCCCTCAAGGTGGCGAGCGAGGCACGAAGCTGACGAGATCAATGGGCCGAGGGCCGGGGCGCTCTCAGCCGGCCCGGGCGACACGGTGCCCCAGGACGGAGGGCGCGCCCTGCCCGTCCCGAGGCCGGCGAGCGGACAAGGGACAGGCAGGGCGACGTCGGTCTGGGCGGTCATCGGCTCTCCAGCCTGTACCGCAGGTCTGTGGTATCACCCGATGATTAAGGGCACCCTAATTGGCTTCGGGCTGGCCCAAATACTCATCTTCGGGAACCCTCTTGCCCCTCCCTTGATCCGCTTGAGGCAGGTCCTGCGAGGTGGGTCCGGACCCCCCCCCTTCCTCTCAGTCGAAGAGGTCGCCGGGCCTGTCCGGTGCGGGCAGGCCGAGGTGCGCCCAGGCGGCGCGGGCGAGCATCCGGCCGCGGGGGGTGCGCTGGATCAGGCCCTGCTGCATCAGGTAGGGCTCGATCACCTCCTCGATGGCGTCGCGGGCCTCGGAGAGGGCGGCGGAGAGGGTCTCGACCCCGACCGGGCCGCCGCCGTAGGCCTCGGCGATGAAGCGCAGGTAGCGCCGGTCGGCGCCGTCGAGGCCGAGGGCGTCGACGCCGAGCCGGGTCAGGGCCATGTCGGCGATCTCGCGCGTGACCGTCCCGTCGCCGTCCACCACGGCGAAGTCGACCACACGGCGCAGCAGCCGCCCGGCGATCCGGGGGGTGCCGCGGGCGCGGGTGGCGATCTCGCGTGCGCCCTCCTCGGTGGCGGGGGCGCCAAGCAGCGTGGCGCCCCGGCGGACGATGCGGAAGAGCTCGTCCTCGGTGTAGAACTGCAGCCGGGTGGGGATGCCGAAGCGGTCGCGGAGCGGCGTGGTCAGCAGGCCCATCCGGGTCGTGGCGCCGATCAGGGTGAAGGGCTGCAGCTCGATCCGCACGGTTCGTGCCGCCGGTCCCTCGCCGATGACGAGGTCGAGCTCGTAATCCTCGAGCGCCGGATACAGCACCTCCTCGACCGCCGGGTTGAGGCGGTGGATCTCGTCGATGAAGAGGACGTCGCGGGCCTCGAGGTTGGTCAGGATCGCGGCGAGGTCGCCGGCCTTGGCCAGCACCGGGCCGGAGGTCATGCGGAAGCCGACGCCAAGTTCGCGCGCCATGATCTGCGCGAGCGTCGTCTTGCCGAGGCCGGGGGGGCCGTGGAACAGGACGTGGTCCATCGCCTCGCCCCGGCGGCGGGCGCTTTCGATGAAGACCCGCAGGTTGGCCTTGGCCTCGGCCTGGCCGATGAAATCGTCCAGCGTCTCGGGCCGCAGCGCGTGGGTGTCGCCGGGCTGCGGCTCGGGCCGGAGGGTGGGATCGGGGGTGTCGGTCATTGGCTGGGGTGGTGCCGAAAATCGCGGCGATTTTCGAGGGCGATTTTCGGGGCGAGACTCTGTCTCATGCCGGGGCCAGCAGCTTGAGGGCGGCGCGGATCAGGGTCGGCGTGTCGGCGCCGGGGGTGTCGGCGGCGGCCTGGGCGACGGCCGTCACCGCTTCGGAGGGGGCGTAGCCGAGGTTGGAGAGGGCGGAGAGGGCTTCGGCCTGGGCGTCGCTGGAGGGCACTGGCGCGGGGGCGGCGGGAGCCGGTTCGATCACCGCGTCGT